>JALTMS010000312.1 GCA_027001345.1 Acidobacteriota bacterium
GGTGAGGGTCGTCTGGTCGACCAACCCTCACCTGGCCGGACGCCTCGTACATCGCGGTGCACTTCGAGCGCTTCGAGCTGGCGGAGGGGACCGAGTTGATCCTCTCCGATCCGGCGGGACGCTATCACCATCGCTACACGGGGCGTGGTCTCGACGACCGGGGCGGCGACTTCTGGGGTCTGTCGATCCTGGGCGAGACGATGGAGATCCGGCTGATCTCCTTCAATCCCGACCAGCAGGCTTTTGGCCTGGTGATCGACCGCTGGGCTCACGGTTATCCCCTCGACCGGGGAGGCGACGCCGAACCCGACGCGCTGTGCGGCAGCGAGGACTTTCGGGATGTGGAGTGCTACAAGGACACTTACCCGACCGAATACGACGTGGCCCGTCGCACCGTACGGCTGATCAAGAACGGTTCGGCCCATTGCACCGGCTGGATCGCCTCCTGCGAGAACCACATCATCACCAACGAGCACTGCGTCGGCTCCCAGTCCGAGCTGGACCAGATCGAGTTTCAATTCGAGTACAAGCGACCGGCCTGCGGTTCGGGCTCCCCGACGGTGGACCTCCAGCTCCAGGGAGGAACACTGCTCGAAGTCGATCCCGGGCTCGACTACGCCCTGATCGCCCCCGAGCTGGCGGGCAGCGACCCGCAAGCGAGCTACGGTTTCATGCAGTGGGACGTGCGTCTGCCCGACATCGACGAAGTGATGTACATTCCGGGTCATCCCTCCGGCGATCCCAAGCGACTGTCGCTGGAAAGCACCGACCCCCACGACGAGTCCGGTCGCTGCGAGGTCTTCTCCACCTCCGAGCCGGCCTGCACCGGCGGGCCGGTGGACGATGTGGGCTACTACTGCGATACCGAGGGAGGATCGTCCGGATCTCCGGTGATCTCCGGCGTTTCCCACGCGGTCATCGCGCTGCACCACTGCGCGAGTTGCCCCAACCGGGGCGTTCCGATCCTCGATGTCTACAACGACATTCAGGCCTCGGCTCATCCGCTGCCGGCCTGCGTGACCTGCCAGCCGGCGGGTGTGCCCCAGGACCTGGTCGGCTCGACGCCCGCCGACAACCAGGTGCTGCTCGATTGGCAGGCCGTGAGCGATGCTGCGCTCTACCACATCTACCGCAACGACACGACCTGCGGCGAGGCGATGAGCGAGATCGGCACCAGCAGCGACCCGAGCTATCTCGACGAAAGCGTCGCCGGCAACGTGACCTACAACTACAAGGTCACCGCCTCGAGCGATTGCGATGCCGAATCTGATTTCTCCAACTGCACGACGGTCACGCCGACCGGCGTGTGCAGCGAGCCGCCGCGTTTCGCCGGTGCACGCAGTGCCGACAGCGCTCTACAGGACACCTGCGGCATCGATCTGAGCTGGGATCCCGCAACCGCTCGCTGCGGTACGGTGACCTACAACGTCTACCGCTCGACGATCCCCGGTTTCGAACCTGCGGCAGGCAACCTCGTGGCCAGTTGCCTGACGGGCACGACCTACCGTGACCTGGACGTACGCTCCAGAGCCACCTACTACTACATCGTCCGCGCGGAAGACGATTCGAACTTCGGCCGTGGACCATGCAACTCGGGCAACGAAGACGGCAACCGCAGCATCGTCACCGCCTCGGCGACCGGACCGGAAGACATCTTCTACAGCGAAGACTTCGAAGGTGGCGGTACGGGTTGGGTGCTCGAAGGCGAGTGGCAGATCGGTGTTCCCCAGGGCAAGGGCGGTGCCGACAGCGGCGGCTCGGGGCAGCCCGATCCCACCCAGGCCGCCTCCGGCGCCTACGTGCTGGGACACGACCTCAGCGGCAGCGGCAGCTTCCCGGGCAACTATGAAAACGGCCTCAGCCCGGCGGAGAATGCGGTATCTCCAGCGATCGACACCAGCGGGCGCGACGAGGTTCGCCTGCGCTTCCGCCGCTGGCTCAACGTGCGCTCAGCCCCCGGAGACCAGGCCGCGGTGGAAGGCTTCGACGGCGGATCCTGGTCACCGCTGTGGGCCAGCCCCGATACCCCGCTCTACGATGTTGCGTGGGAGCTGCTGGACATTGACGCCACGGCCGCCGTGGCCGGTGCTTCCGGCGCGAGGATCCGTTTCGCTCAGTCCAGCAATGCCACCGGCGTGGCCGCGGGATGGAACGTGGATCTGGTCGAACTCTACCAGCCGACATCCTGCTCGAGCAGCGCACCGAATCTCCCGGCCGTGCCCGACGGCAAGTACGCCGGCACGGCGATGACGGCCGACAAGGACGCCGCCGATGGTAGCCGGGTGACTGTCACCTGGGACGTGAGTACCTGCTCGGGACCGAGCTACCACCTCTTCCACGGCGACAGCGACACCCTGGCCAACTACGGCTACCAGGGCGCCGTCTGCCAGCTCGATCCCAGCGGTCAGGCCACCGTCGATCTGCCGCAACCGGCCCCGGCCCACTTCCTCTGGTGGGTGATCGTCACCGCCGATGGCAGCACGGAAGGAATTCACGGCTACCTTTCCGGTGGCGGCATCCGCCCTGCTCGGGGCGAGGGCCTGTGCGGCATCGTCGATCAGTCCACCGCGGGAAGCTGTCCATGACCGACCGCCGACCGGTGGGCCTCGTCGCACTGGCGTGCCTGCTGGCCGCAGGCCTGGCCACGGGGCAGGTGGTGCAGGTGGGCGAAGAGGTCGCCGAGACCATCACCACCCCCCATCCCTATCCAGCCGGCAGCGAGCGTGGCGAGGTGGTCTGGCACCGCACCGTTTCCCATCCGGGTGCGAGTTACATTGCGGTCCATTTCGAGCGCTTCGAGCTGGCGCCTGGCGACCTGCTGGTGCTCTCCGACCCGACCGGTCTCCAGCGTCACGTCTACCGTGAGCGGGGGCTGGCCGGGCGAGGCGGTGACTTCTGGGGCCTGTCGATTTTCGGCGAGACGATGGAACTGACGCTGATCTCGTACCAGGCGAACTCCACTGCCTGGGGGCTCGAGATCGATCGATGGGTTCATGGATTCGGTCCCGGGGAAGGGCCTGCGGAGCCCGATTCCCTGTGCGGTGCGGAAGACTTCAAAGACGTGGAGTGCTACAAGGACACCTATCCCGAGGAGTACCGGAAGGCGCGAGCCGTGGTCCGCTTGCTGAAGAACGGCTCGAGTCACTGCACCGGCTGGATCGCTTCGTGTGAAAACCACATCATCACCAACGAGCACTGCGTCGGTTCCCAGGCCGAACTGGATCAAATCGAGTTCCAGTTCGAGTACAAGCGACCCGGCTGCGGGTCGGGAACGGCCAGCGCGGAATTGCAGCTCCAGGGAGGAACCCTGCTCGAGGTCCAGGCCGGGCTGGACTACGCGCTGATCCTGCCCGATCTGGCGGGCAACGACCCCCAGGCAACCTACGGCTTCCTGCAGAGCGCCACACGCCTGCCCGACATCGACGAGACGATGTACATCCCGGGCCACCCTTCAGGAGACCCCAAGCGGCTGTCCCTCGAGAGCACCGACAGTCACGACCAGTCCGGTCGCTGCGAGGTCTTCTCCACCTCCGAGCCGGCCTGTACCGGCGGGCCGGTGGACGACGTGGGCTACTATTGCGACACCGAGGGAGGCTCCTCGGGATCGCCGGTGCTCTCGGCGCTCTCTCACCGGGTCATCGCCCTCCATCACTGCGCCGACTGCCCCAACCGGGGCGTTCCGATGCGCGATGTGTACAACGACATCCAGGCCTCGGCCCACCCGTTGCCGGCCTGTTCGACCTGCGACCCGGGTAGTCCCGCCACCGCTCTGAGTGCCGACCCCGACGGCGACAACCGCATCGTCCTGAACTGGACCGCATCCATCGACGCCGTGTCCTACAACGTCTATCGCTCACGCGATGGCTGCTCGGGCACGATGACGCTGATCGGCAGCAGCAGCACCACGACCTATCTCGACGACACCGCTTCCGGCGGCGTCACCTATTCCTACGTGGTGCGGGCCGTCAACGATTGCGATGCCGAGGCGGCCGACTCCAATTGCGCGAGTACCACGACCACCGGCGGCTGCATCGACCCGCCCCTCTTCGATGGACTGCTGTCGGCGACCAACGAGAAGGCCTCGCAGTGCGCGATCCTCCTCACCTGGGCGCCGGCCAGCGCTCGCTGCGGCAGCGGCGTGCGCTACAACGTCTATCGCTCGCTGCTGCCCGGCTTCACCCCGGATCCGGCCACTCGCATCGCCACCTGCGTGACGGGGACGAGCTATCGCGACACGGGCATTTCCGACAGTACGAGCTACTACTACATCGTGCGAGCGGAAGACGACTCCGGCGACGGATCGGGCCCGTGCGGCGCCGGCAACGAGGAGGGCAACACAGCCGAACGGACCGCCACTCCGACGGGGCCCGACGAGGTCTTCTACACCACCGGATTCGAGCAGGGCAGTGAGTGGAGCCTGGAAGGCGAGTGGCAAATCGGCGCCCCCGCCGGCCGCGGCGGCTCCGCCGACGGCGGCAGCGGCAACCCGGATCCGGCGGCGGCCTTCGCCGGCTCCGCGGTGCTCGGCAGCGACCTCGACGGACTCGGCAGCCAGCCCGGAAACTACGAGAACTCCATCGCGCCGGCCGAGTACGCCACGGGACCAGCCTTCGACGCGACGACTCGCAGCCAGGTCTTCCTGCGTTACCAGCGCTGGCTCGGCGTCGAGCGCAATCGCTACGACCAGGCCACCGTCGAAGTCTTCGACTCCAACAACTGGATCGAGGTCTGGCGCAACGACGATACCAGTTTCTCCGACACCACCTGGATCGGCGAGGAGATCGACATCAGCGCCCAAGCCGCCGGCAAGCCCAATGCCCGCATCCGTTTCGGCATCGCCAGTGACGGCTCGGTAATCTACGGCGGCTGGAACATCGACCAGCTCGAACTCTACTCACCCGGCGCCTGCAACAGCGGCCTGCCGGGAGTTCCCCCGGTCCCCGACGGCCGTCTCGCGCCGGGCGCGCCCATGACCGCCGCCAAGACGGGCAGCGGCGAGGATGTGCACCTGACCTGGGATGTCAGCACCTGCCCGAGCACGACCTATCACCTTTTCCACGGTGACGCCGCCGACCTTTCCAACTACGGCTACTCGGGAGGGGTCTGCGGACTGAGCACCACGGGAGACGACACGGTGCCGATTCCCCCACCGGCGGCCGGCTCCTTCACCTGGTGGTTGCTGGCCGGCACCGAGGGCACCACCGAAGGGCACCACGGCTTTCGTTCTGACGGGACGATTCGCCCCGCCTCGGGCGTCGGCCTGTGCGGCGTGCTCGACCATGACGCGTCGGGGAGCTGTCCCTAGACTGGAACATACCCGAGCGCTTCTGCTGCAACGCCGCACCTGGCCGCCGGCCGAACTCTTCGATCCCTGCGCGGCCCAGCTTACCAGCCGCAGCTGCGCCCCTGGTTCTGCTGCTCGAGCCACTCCATCAGGGGCGCGAAATAGTCCTTCACGGCCGAAGCGTCCATTTGACGGCTGCCGGTCAGAGTCTCGAGGGCCTCGGGCCAGGGACGTGAGCGACCCATCGCCAGCATCTCGTGCAGACGCCGGCCGGCCTCCCGGTTACCGTAAATCGAGCAGCGATGCAGGGGCCCCTGGTATCCGGCAAGCTCGCACAGCGCCTTGTGGAATTGGAACTGAAGGACATGGGCCAGGAAGTAACGCATATAGGGCGTGTTGGCCGGAACGTGGTATTTGGCGCCGGGATCGAAGTCGGCCTCACTTCGCTCGACGGGCGGCGCGATGCCCTGCAGCTTTTCCCGCAGCTCCCACCAGCCGGCGTTGTAGGCATCGGCCGGAATCTCTCCCGAAAAGACCTTCCAGCGCCACTGATCGACCAGCAGGCCGAAGGGCAGGAAGGCCACTTTTTCGAGCGCCATCTTGAGCAGCAAAGCGGTGTCGTCTTCGCTGGTGGCTCCAGGCTCGAGCAGACCGATCTGCTCGAGGTAGGCCGGCGTGATCGACAGGGCGATGGTGTCGCCCACCGCCTCGTGGAAGCCGTCGTTGGCGCTCTGGCGGTAGAGCGGAGAGAGGTGATCGTAGGACTGATAGTAGAAGATGTGGCCCAGTTCATGGTGGATCGTGACAAAGTCTTCTTCGTTGATCTCGATACACATCTTGATCCGCAGGTCACCCGACAGGTCGATGTCCCAGGCGCTGGCATGGCAGACCACGTCGCGATCCCGAGGCTTGCGCAGCAGGGAGCGCTCCCAAAAGGTTTCGGGCAGCGAGTCGAAGCCCAGGGAGGTGAAGAAACCCTCCGCGTAACGCACCATCCCCTCCGCGTCGACCTTCTTCGCCTCCAGGAGTCGGCCGACGTCGATTCCTCCCTCGCCTTCCGGCGCCACCAGGTCGTAGACGTTGCCCCAGCTCTGACTCCACATGTTGCCCAGCAAATGCGCTGGAATCGGCCCGGTCTCCGGCACCACCTCGGCACCGTAGTGTTCTCTCAGGCGCGCCCGCACGTAGCAGTGGAGTTGTTCGTAGAGCGGCCGGACCTGCTCCCACAGACGCTCGACCTCGGCGGCGAACGCATCGGGCTCCATGTCGTAGCCCGAGCGCCACATGGCTCCCGTGTCGGCGAAGCCCAGACCGCGCGCACCATCGTTGGCCAGTTCCACGAAGCGCTGGTATTTCTCGCGCATCGGCGGCGCGATGGTGCGCCAGCCCTTCCATGCGTCGAGCAGCTCCCCGGCATCTCGGCTGGTGGCGAGAACCCGGGACAGCTCACCGAGGTCCTTGCAGTGGGCGGGATCGTCATCGGGACAGTAACGGCCCCGACCGTACATCGCCTCGAGGCCCGACGCGAGCCGGGAGAGTTCGACCTGATCTTCCGGACGTTCGGGCGCCGCCAGCGGCAGGGAGGTGCGCAGCAGGGCGATCTTCCGCCGCGTATCATCGCTCATCTCGCGACCCGCGAAACGCGCAGCCTGTCGGGCCAGCTCGCCGGTACGAGCCACCAGTCGCCGCGAGGCCTGCGCAGAGATGATCTCCGTATCCTCGGTGATGAAGTTTGCCTGCACCCAGCCCGCTCGCTCGGCATCGCTCATCAAGTCGAGCAATTCGCTCTCCGCGGCTCGGGTGAAGGCTTCGGGATCGTTGCCTCGGTCGGAAGAGGGGCTACAGGCGGCCGCCAGCAGCCAGGCGGCTGTGACGAGCAGGATCAGGGTGCGCTTCATGGCTGTCTCCTTGTCGCGAAACGGGAGGATTCTACCAGCCTCGGGACAGGGCCGCGGGCCGGTGGTAAGCTGCGCCGAGCCCACCCACTCGACCTCGACACGACCCGAGCCATAGGGAGCCTGATCATGCCGGTCGCCGATTTCGCCACCTACTGCCGGATGCTGGACAACGCCCAGAAGAAGGGCTTCGCCTACCCTGCGATCAACATCTCTTCGATGGTCACCGCCAACGCGGTGCTCGAGGCCTTCGCCGACAAGCGCTGCGACGGGATCATTCAGGTCTCCACCGGTGGCGGCAAATTCGCCTCCGGCCTGGGCGTCGCCAGCGAAGCGGCGGGGGCCATCGCCCTGGCGGAGTACGTGCACCGCGCCGCCGAGCATTACGATGTCTACGTCGCGCTCCACACCGATCACTGCCAGGCCGAGAAGGTCGATTCCTTCCTCGTCCCTCTGATCGAAGAGACCGAAAAGCGTCGCGCGCGAGGGCTGCCCAACCTCTTCCAGTCTCACATGTTCGATGGCTCCGCGCTGCCGCTCGACCGGAACCTCGAAATCGCTCTCGAGCTGCTCGAACGCTGCTCGAAGAGCGAGATCATCCTCGAAGTGGAAACCGGCGTGGTCGGAGGTGAAGAAGATGGCGTGAGCAACGAAGACGCTCCCTCGGAGAAGCTCTACACGACTCCCGAAGACATGGTCGAGGTCTACCGCAGGCTGGGCGCCGTCGAAGGCGCACGCTACATGCTCGCGGCGACCTTCGGCAACGTCCACGGCGTCTACAAACCGGGCAACGTGAAACTGCGGCCGAAAATCCTCGCCGAGGGCCAGAAGGCTCTCAAGCAGGCCTTCGGTGAACAGGCCCACTTGTGGCTGGTGTTCCACGGCGGGTCGGGCTCGAGCCGCGAAGAGATCCACGAGACCATCGACTACGGCGTGGTGAAGATGAACGTGGATACGGACACCCAGTATGCCTTCACGCGCCCGATCGTCGATCACATGATGAAGAATTACGACGGGGTGCTGAAGATCGACGGCGAGGTGGGCCTGAAGAAGGTCTACGACCCCCGTTCCTACCTGAAGAAGGCCGAGGCGGGGATGTGCGCGCGGGTCAAGCAGGCCGTCGATGACCTCAAGGGAGCGGGAACCACCCTCTACCGCTGAGCGGCCCGCCCAGCGGCATCGGCCTGCGCCTCGGCGGCCAGCCGTTCGAGTCCGCGCTCGAAGAGCGGACCGACCATCGAGTCCATTGTCAGAGCCAGCAGGCGAGCGATGGGATTGGCGCCCACCTCGCCTCGCATGGTCCAGATCACCCTGGTTCCGCCGCCGGGAAGGTCCTCGTAGCCGATACCACCCTGGCTCTGGTAGCGCCCCTGATCGAAAGCCAGGTCATAGGTGATCCCTGCCTCCGGCGAAGAAGTGGTCACCACCAGGGCGCCGTCGCCGGAATCACCGACCCAGGTCTGGCTGGCACCGGGGCCACTGGAGATCGCGCCAGGGGTCACGACGATGCTCGGATCCTGCTCCTTCCAGGGAGTCCAGCGATCCCACTGAGTCAAGTCTCCCACCAGGGCGTGAACCACGGCGCGGTCGGCGTGAATCTCGACCGAACGGCTGACCTGGAAGGTGGAGGGCAGCAGCAGACCCACGATACAGAGCAAGGCAGTGAGCACCACGAGGACGATCCCGACGCGTATCAGAACTCTCTTCATCACCCTGCTCCCGGAAACTAACAGACTCGACTCCGCTATTTTGTCACCCCCTTGTAAGGGTTGTAAACTGCCGGATCGGGAGGGGGATTCACAGCGCGCCGGTATGGCAGGGTCCATGGATCCGATTGGCGGACAGGACGGCGATCTCTACCGGACGATGTTCGAGGAGAATCCGGCGATCAAGCTGCTGATCGATCCGGTGGACGGACGTATCGTCGATGCCAACGCGGCGGCCCGTGCGTTCTATGGCTGGACTCGCCAGCAGCTTCTCTCCCGCTGCATCAGCGACCTGGACATCGCGCCACCCGAAGAGGTACAGCGCTTGATGCAGCGCGCGCTGAGCGGTGAGGAGACGATCTTTTTCTTCCGTCACCGCCTGGCCTCCGGCGAGATCCGAGAAATGGAGGCCCATACCGGTCCGCTGATCGTCCGGGACAGGCACCTGCTGCACTCGATCCTGCACGACATCACCGCTCGCAGGCGACAGCAGCGGCTCGGCGAAGAACTGCTCGCTCTGGTCGCGACCCTGGGCGCGACAGAGCATCTCGACCGGGCCCTCGCCGCGATCATCACCACGGCCCTGGCCCAGGAGGGCGTGGAGGCCGCCGGTGTCTACCTGATGGCCCCGCCGGCGCAGGCCGCCGGACTCGCTGCTCATCAGGGTTTCCCCCGGGCGCTGCTACGAGCGCTGGGATCTGCCGGCGGCGACAGCCCGCTGGCCGAAGTTCTCGCCTCGGAGTCGCCCGTATTCCACGCCGTAGAGACCCTGCTCGCCGACAGGGATCTCGAGGGTGAGCAACTCGGCTTCGAAGGGCTCTCCGGCATCGCCATGCGCTCGGCCGACGAAACCATCGCCGTTCTCGTGGTGGGTACGACCCTCGGGCCGGCTTTCGGCGCGCCCGGCCGCCACGCCCTGCAAGCCATCGCCACCCACGCCGCCGCACCCCTCGCCCGCCTGATCGCCACCCTCGAACAGCACCGGAAGGAAGCCCAGCGACAGGACGCTCGCCGGCTCGAGAGCCTGAGTCGGCTGGCGGGAGGTATGGCCCACGATTTCAACAATCTGCTGATGGGCGTTCTGGGCTACTCGGCGATGATCCGGGCCGAAGTCCCCCCTGAACATCCCGCCAGCACCCATGCCCGTCGCATCGAACAGGCCGCCCGCCGGGCTGCCTCCCTGACCCGTCAGCTCCTGGCCTATGCCGGTCGCGGCAACCTGGAGCTGCGCCCCTGCGATCCCGGCGGGCTACTCGAGGGGATGCGCGACCTGCTGGCGGTCTGCGTGCCACGGCATGCGGCGCTGAGAATCGAGACCGCCCCGGACCTGCCACCGATCGAGGGAGATCCCTCCCAGCTCCGGCAGGTGCTGATGAACCTGGTGACCAACGCCACGGAAGCCCTGCCCGAGGGCCGGGGCACGGTCCACCTGCGCGCCGAGCGTGTGGCACTCGATGGCGAGCCCCTGGCCGGCGCTTTCGGCGGAGATACTCCCGAACCCGGAGACTACGTACGCCTCGAGGTCAGCGACGATGGCTGCGGCATCGCCCCGGAGAACCTGCCACGGATCTTCGATCCCTTCTACAGCACCAAGCCCGGTGGCCGCGGGCTGGGCCTGGCGGCAGTAGCCGGCCTGGTACTCGGCCATCGAGGCTGTCTGACCGTCAGCTCGAAGCCCGGCGGGGGGACCACGGTCAGTGTCTATCTGCCATCGGACATTCGACCTGCGGCAGTCCGACCCGCGACCCCCATCGCCGCCGAGCCGCCGAGCCATCGCAAGGTACTCGTCGCCGACGACGAAGCACTGGTTCGAGACTTCGTCAGCGAGGTACTGCGGCAGGCGGGCTACAGCGTCGAGACGGTCGATGGCGGGCGCGCAGCGGTCGCCGCCTTCACTCGGGATCCGGGGGGCTTCGATGCGGTGCTGCTCGACATGACCATGCCCGATATGAGCGGCGACCAGGTCCTCGAGGCGATCCGCCGTATCGACCCCCAGGTGCGCGTGCTGCTCTCGAGCGGATACACGGCCGACGACATCGCCTCCCGCGTGGAAGGCTCGGCGGCGGCGGGTTTTCTGCAGAAGCCCTACTCCGACTCCGACCTGCTGCGCAAGCTCGAACAAGTGCTCAGCGGCTGACGGCCCGGCGGATCGTGACCCGCCGGCGCTCGGGATCGCTTCGCATGGTAGATTCTCCGCCGGTCCGGAAAGTCCGGACCACGACCGCCACGGAGACGTCATGGGTACCGACAAGAAGAAAAAGCGCGAGAAGACTCTCGCCGAGCAGGCAGACAAGTACGTTCTCTACGAGGCCGCGGTGCAGTCTCCGGACGTCGATGCGTCCTTTTTTCGCAAGGTCTTCCGCAAGCGCTTCTCCCGCGATCCCCGCATCTTGCGCGAGGATTTCTGCGGAACGGCGGCCGTCTGCTGCCAGTGGGCCCGCTCGGGACGCGATCGGCTGGCCATCGGCGTGGACCTCGACCCGGTGCCCCTGGCCTGGGCCCGGCAGCACAACCTCGCCGCCCTGCCGCGCAAGGTGCGAGAACGTGTCCAGCTCGTTCAGGGAGACGTACGCGAAGTCGAGGGGCCCGCGGCCGACGTGGTCGCAGCCCAGAACTTCTCGTTCTTCATCTTCAAGACCCGGGACGAAATGCGCGGCTATTTCGAAGCTGCCCGGCGGCATCTGGCCGAGGAGGGGCTACTGATCCTGGACATGATGGGCGGCTCCCAGTCCCACATCGAAGACCATGTGGAAAAGCGCAAGGTGGGCAAGGGCAAGGTGGCCGGCATCTCCCATCCGGCGTTCCAGTACCTCTGGGAGCAGCGGCGTTTCGATCCGATCACCCACCGCTCGAAGAACCACATCCACTTCCGCTTCCGGGACGGCAGCCGTCTCCGGCGAGCCTTCAGCTACGACTGGCGCCTGTGGACCCTGCCGGAAGTGCAGGAGGTGCTCGTCGAGGCCGGTTTCGACGAGGTGCAGGTCTACTGGGAGGGCACCGACTCGAAAACCGGCGAGGGCAACGGCCGCTATCGACCGCGCCGGCACGCACCGGCTGACCCGGCATGGATCGCCTACGTCGTGGCCGCCAGGACTCGCTGACCCTCATTCCTCCGCGGGACCGTAGAGCGCCTCGACCACCGCGCGAGCCACCGTGTCGGCACCGGCGGCGATGTCCCCCGGCCAGGGCTGCTCGTAGCGCCGCTGCCAGCGCCGTGTGGAAGCGTCGGCGGGGATCAACCTGAGCTGGATGCGGACCCCCCCTTCGACCTCGAAGAGCGTGGCGGTCAGCGCCGCCCGAGCCCCGGCCCGGCGGGCGAGCTGCGGGATGTAGGTCGTCGCATCGACGGGCCCGTCTTCCCCCTGTACGACCCGGGCCCGGCCGGCCAGGTGATGCGCGAGCGCATCGAGCAGCGCTGCGGACCACCGCCGTTCGGCGTCGGTCTCCCCGAGGGCCAGCGGCGCCGTCAGCAGCAGCGGATCCGGCTTGGGTGGACTCAGGGCCTCGGCCCTGCCGGGAAGCCAACCCCGCACAGCGAACAGGGCGAACAGGAGCACAAGGAGCAGGCCGGCCCCGGAAAACAACCGGTCCCAGCCGGAGGAGCGGACGATGCGCCTGGCATCGAGGCGGGGGGAGGTCTCCCCGGAGCCTTGTTGTGTTCCGCCCACCATCCCAGCCTTCCTCCGCCACCGGTCCCGTCGAGTTCCGGGCGAGAAACACCTCCCCCCTCGACCCCGAATCAGCGTAGAGTCTATACGTCGCCAGGCGGCCGCGGAACAGTCTGCGGTCAACGGGCAGTCCTGCCCATCAGGAGGGTGGACGAAAGTCAATCCGAGGGGGCCTGTTTCCATCCCCTCGGTATCGACACCAGCGTCGAGCAGCGGTGCGAGGCTGCTGCCGCCGTGGAGGGTCACGATGGGGAGCGTTCGGGGAGAAGGGGTCGTCATCACGGGGGTCGGCCCGATTTCGTCCATCGGCATCGGCAAGGAGAAGTTCTGGAGCGCCCTGCTCGAAGGACGCGTCGGCGCGCGTCGCATCGACTTCGACTGGCTCGACGAGCGTATCAAGACCCGGGTCGGCGCTCCGGTCGACGACTTCGACCCCACCGCATTCGGCATCGAAGAACGGGAAGCCCGACTGCTCGACCCCGCCGCTCAATTCGCCGTGGCCGCGGCCCGCATGGCCCTCGAGGACGCGGGCCTGGTCATCGACCCCGTCGAGGGCCGCAAGCCGGTGTTTCGGGTGCGCGACATCGACAGCGAGCGGGCCGGCGTGATCCTCGGTACTGGCGTCGGCGGCCTGATCACCGTCGAACGCTCCCACCGCAACTGGACCCAGAGGGGACCGCTGTCGGGCGTCTCGCGCTACGCGCTGCCGATGCTGATCCCCAACGCGGTGCCGGCCCAGGTGGCGATCAAGTACGGCTTCAAGGGTGAGTGCAAGGCCGTGGCCACGGCCTGCGCCGCCGGTACGATGGCCATCGGCGACGCATGGCGTCTGCTGCGGGACGGCGAACTGGACATGGTCCTGACCGGCGGCGCCGAGCGCGTGCTCTCCGACGAGGACGGCTACGGGTTGATCGGTTTCGATCTGCTGCGCACCGTCTCGACCCGCAACGACGATCCTCAGAGCGCCTCCCGCCCCTTCGACGCGGACCGGGACGGCTTCGTGATGAGTGAAGGCGCGGGTATCGTCCTGCTCGAGCGCGAGAGCCACGCCCGCGCCCGCGGGGCCCACATTTACGCCCGCATCGACGGCTATGCGGCGACCTGCGACGCCCACTCGATGATGCAGCTCGAGCCCTCCGGCGACCAGATGGTACGGGTCATGCGGAGGGCCATGGCAGCGGCGGACGCCGCTCCCGACGAGATCGGCTACGTCAACGCTCACGGAACCTCGACCCGGCTCAACGACCCCACCGAGAGCAAGGCTCTGCACCAGGTGATGGGCAGCCGGGTATGGGACACACTCGTCTCATCGACCAAGGCGATGACCGGCCACGCCATCGCCGCCTCGGGAGCCCTCGAAGTGATCACCACCGCCATGAGCCTGGCGGGTAAAGTGGCGCACCGTTGCGTCAACTTGCAGAATCCGGATCCGGAATGCGACCTCAACCTCCCAAGGGAAAACCAGCCCATCGGCGGCCTGGCGGCGCTGTCCAACTCCTTCGGTTTTGGCGGACACAACGCCACCCTGGTGCTGCGCGCGCCCTGAACGGCGGGGACGAAAAAGCCCCTTCCCTCGTGCTGGCCTTCGTCGCCGGCCTGGTGGGTGCGGGACTGTGGCTACCTTTCGGGCTGGCACCCTTCTACTGGGTCGCGTTCCTGCTGTTTCTCCTCGCCTTCCGGCACGTCCGCAACAGCCGTCAAGCCATCAAGCTCGGGGTGGTGGTGGGCATCGCTCGCTACGCCGTGGCGGCCCATTTTCTGCTCGCTCTGCTGCGCTACTCGCCGCTGGCGATCGTCTTCTATCTGCTGGCCATCGTCTATATCCTGCCCTTTGCCATCCTCGAATCCTGGGGGGCGTTCTGGCTCGAGCGACGAACGGGACTACCCCGCGCAGTGGGTTTTGGGCTGATCTGGGCCATCCTGGAGAAGGTCCGCACCCTCAGCGACCTGTCCTTTCCCGCCGATCTGCTGGCCCACGGCATGGGTTCCTCGCCGGACTGGCTGGCGATCACGGCCTGGACCGGACCGTTCGTCGTTCCCACCTGGATGTGCCTGGTCGCCGCGGGCCTGCTGGCCTCGTGGATCGCCTGGAGGGGGGGGCACCGGGCGCGCGCCGCCCTGCTCGCGGTCTGCGCCCTGGCCGGCTGGCTGACTCCCCGTCTCGCGGCGCCGGCCCTGGCCGGCGACCCCGAGCCCCTTCCCGCGATGCGGGTCAGCATCGTCCAGCCCTTTGCCACGGTCGACGAAAAGAAGGACCCCCGGCAGTGGCCCCGGCTGCGCGAGCGCATCTGGCGCATGACCCGCAAGGCGGCGCAGGACGCCGACCTGGTGCTGTGGCCCGAGTCGGCCCGCCCCGGCCCGGTGATCTGGCGCACCGCCGAACCCTTCGCCGACCAGGATCTCTCCGAACTGGCTACCGAGGTCGGTGTGCCGATCCTCTACGGTGCCGACCTCTTCGCCTGGAATCGCACCGAAGCTCGCCGGCGCCTGGGCAAGCTCTACAACGGCGCTGCCCTGGCCACTCCCGGTGCGGTGGCCCACACCTGGTACGGCAAGCAGCGGCTGCTGCCCTTCGCCGAGGGCGTACCTTTCGCCGATCTGATCGGCTGGGACCCCTCGAAACGAAAGGGCGGAGACGGCTACCTCACGCTGCTGGGCAACTTCACGCCGGGTCCCCGTCCGACCGTCTTCGAAGTGGGCGCCGCCCGCATCGGCGTGCTGATCTGCTACGAAGGCATGTACCCGCAGCTCGCCCGCCGCTATCGCAACGAGGGAGCCAACCTGCTCGTGGTGATGACCAACGATGCCTGGTGGGGCCGGAGTGTCTTTCCCTCCTGGCACGCCACCATGGCGGGCACCCGGGCGCGGGAGCTGGACGTTCCGGTGGTGCGGGCCGCCAACTCGGGAGTCTCGTCGGTGGCCGATCGCCTCGGGCACGTACGCACCCGCAGCGGCGTGTCCGAGACCACCATTCTGCGGGGCACCGTTCGCCCCTCCTCCTCGCCACCGACCTTCTACGCGGTGCACGGCGACTGGCTGGTGGGCCTCGACCTGCTGATCATCGCCCTGGCTCTGGTCTTCGGCATCTTCCGGCGCCGGGCCGCCTGACGCGGCCTTGATCTCACCGCTGACCCAGATCGACGCTCGCCGCATCGACCTGCTGGTGGTCGGCGGTGGCATCACGGGCTGTGCGGTGGCGCGGGAGTGCGCGCGGCGCGGGCTGAGCGTCGCCCTGGTCGAGCGCCGCGACTTCGGCAGCGGCACGTCGGGGCGCTCGTCGCGGCTGATCCACGGGGGCCTGCGCTACCTGGCCGCCGGCCGCGTGTCCCTGGTCCGCCGGGCGCTGCACGAGCGCTGGGTGCTGCACCAGTCGTTGCCCCACCTGGTCCGGCCTCTGCCCTTCATCCTGCCCCTCGAGCCGGGGGCGCCCTGGAGCTGGCGTGGGCTGGCCACCGTGGGGCTCGCGCTCTACGACCGGCTGGCCCGGCCCTCTGGAACCTGGCCGGCCACCCGTCGCATCGAGCCGGAGCAGGCCGCCGCGCTACTGCCACCGGAAACCCGCTTCGAGCCGGGAACGCGCTTTCTGCTCTACCACGACGCGGCCACCGACGATCGGCGCCTGACCCTGCTGGTGGCCCTCGCCGCCCGCAGCCACGGAGCCTGGCTCGCACCCCGCTGCGAACTCTTCGGCGTCGAGCCCGACACTCGGACAGGCGCACGGGTCACGTTGCGCGACACCCTCAGCGGAGAAAGCGCCCGCTGCACCGTGCGGGCCCTGGTCAACGCCACTGGGGCCGATGTGGACCGCTTCCGCCGCTGGATCGGAGTGTCGGCAACGAGAGCCCTGGTGCGCCCCACCCGTGGGGCTCACCTGGTGATTCCCACTGCCGCGGGCGCCGCTCTGATCGACCGCCATCCCGACGACGGCCGGGTGGTCCTGGCGGTGCCCGAAGCAGACACCCTGCTGCTGGGCACCACGGACGCCGACGACGACCGTCCGATGGCCCAGGTCGCTCCCACGGCCGACGATCTGCGTTACCTCGAGCAGATGCTCGCCCACCGTTTCCCGGGCCTGCAAGCCCGCACCGCCTTCGCCGCGCTGCGCCCCCTGGTGGCGGGCGTCGGCCATCCGGATCGCCTCAGCCGGCGTCACAAGGTGTTGTGGGAGTCGGTAGCGGGCATCGACTGCCTGTCCGTGGCGGGAGGCAAGCTGACCACCCACAGATACGTGGGCCGCGCGGTGGCTCGGGAGGTCGCCGCCAGGCTCGGTGGCGGCGGGCCCGCACCCGCGGGAGAGGAACTCGAGCGAGTCGGCGGAGAAAACCCCACCAGCCTCGAAGCCGCCGCCGTCGCTGCGGGTCACACCCCGGAGCAGGCTCGCTGGCTGGTTGGTCGCTACGGCGCTCGCTGGCCGCGGGTGCTGGCCGCGGGCTCCGCCGAAGCCCTGACCTGCCGGGGCTACCCCTTCGAGGCGGAGATCACCTGGGCCCTCGAGCAGGAGGCGCTGGTCGGGATACAGG
>JALTMS010000313.1 GCA_027001345.1 Acidobacteriota bacterium
CGCGCTTTGCAGCACCCGCAGGCAGGGTGGGCAGCGCCCGCAGGCCTGGTCGATCGTACCGCTGCGGCAGACCAGGCCAGCGGCCAGTCCCAGGGCGGCGCTGCGCTTGCCCACGCCCTCCGGCCCGCAAAAGAGCAGGGGAGGGATGGGGCCCTCAGCGCCCGCCAGGGCGAGCAGGGCGCTGAGGGCACGCTCCTGGCCCGCCAGGGCGACGAGAGGGACGATGCGTTCCTCGCTCACGGAAGCTTCCCCGCGGCGGATTCGAGGCCGGGGACCAGGTCGACCAGGGCGTCGATGACCCGGGCGTGGACCTCCTCGGGTGGGGCGTCGGCGTCGACCACCCGCACCCGGGAGGGATCGTCCTCGGCGATTTGCCGGAAGCCGCCGCGGACGCGCTCGAAAAAGGCGAGGCTCTCTTCGTCGTAGCCGGCGGGGCCGTCCTCTCCCCGCTCCCGGGCGCGGGCGAGGCCGACCCGGGGCGGGAGGTCCAGCAGCAGCGTGCGATCAGGCCGCAGGTCGAGGGGGGGCAGAGCGTGGAGATCCTCGATGATCTGTCGGGGTCGGCCGCGGCCGAAGCCCTGGTAGGCCCGGGTGGAGTCGAGGTAGCGATCGCAGATCACGTCGCGGCCGTCGGCGAGGGCCGGCAGGACGAGAGACTCCAGGTGGTGGGCCCGGGCGGCGGCGTAAAGGTAGATCTCGGCCAGGCCCAGTTCCTTCCACACGGCAGGCTCCTTGAGCAGGGCACGCAGTGTCTCGGCCACCAGCCCGCCACCGCCCGGCTCGCGAGTGGCGACCACCCGCCGGCCGGCGGTACGCAAGGCCCGAACCAGCAACTCGGCCTGGGTCGTCTTGCCGGCCCCCTCGATGCCCTCGAGAGTGATGAACCATCCCCGACCGTCGCTCATTGCCGCGCTCCCCGGGGCGCCCCCCGCCACCCTCGGTGGGTGAGACCGACACGCCCAGCGGCGCCCATTATAGGAGCGCCCCGCTCCACCCGGGCCCAGGTTAGAATTCGCCCCCATGAGCCCATCGCCTCCCAGCCCTGCCCGCCGCCGCGCCCTGCGTGCCGGGGCCGCGGCCCTGCGGAAGGAGGGCTACCGGCTGATCGCCGGGGCCGACGAGGCGGGGGCGGGTCCCCTGGCCGGCCCCCTGGTGGCCGCTGCGGTGATCTTGCCCGTCGGCGCACGGCTGCCCGGCGTGGACGACTCCAAGCGCCTGGACGCCTCTCGCCGGGAGCGGTGGTCGGTCCGCATTCGACAGGTGGCGGTGAGCTGGGCGGTGGCGGAAGTCAGCGCGACGGAGGTCGATCGTATCGGCCCGCTGCAGGCCGCCATCGAGGGCATGAGCCGGGCGGTAGGCGCCCTCGACCCGGCCCCGGATTTTCTGCTCACCGACGCCCGGCCCCTGCCTCGGGTGGAGGTGCCCCAGCGTGCGGTGATACGCGGTGATGCTCGCCATCTGGTGATCGCTGCGGCGAGCATTCTGGCCAAGCATCACCGGGACACCGTGATGATCGAAGTGGACCGACAGTACCCCGGCTACGGCTTTGCCCAGCACAAGGGCTACCCCAGTGCGAGCCACCTCGAGGCTCTCGCGCGCCTCGGTCCCTGTCCTGTCCACCGCCGGAGCTACGCCCCGGTGCGACGCTGCCTTCCGGGGCAGGCGAGGCTCTTCGAATGACATTGAGCAAGACACCCACCTGGCTGCTCGACTCCCAGGTCACCTTCCTCAACCATGGTTCCTTCGGTTCGTGTCCCCGTCAGGTGCTCGACCATCAGGCGGAGATTCGCGAGCAGCTCGAGCGGGAGCCCGTACTCTTCCTCTCCCGACAGCTTCCCGAGCGCCTGGCCGCGGCTCGCCGGCGCCTCGGCCGCTTCGTCGGTGCCCGGGCTGACGACCTGGCCTTCGTCACCAACGCCACCTCCGCGGTGGGCGCGGTGCTCGCTTCGATCGAATGGAAGGCCGGTGACGGCATTCTGCTTCCCGACCACGCCTACAACGCTTGCCTGCAGGCGGCCAGGGTCACGGCCCGGCGTCATGG
The DNA here is from genome assembly GCA_027001345.1 of Acidobacteriota bacterium. GTDB lineage: Bacteria > Acidobacteriota > Polarisedimenticolia > J045 > J045 > JALTMS01. Next base: position 2,042 of record JALTMS010000313.1, read on the forward strand.
TCTGACCCTGCAGATCGCAAGCATTCCCTTTCCCATCGCCGACCCGGCTCAGGCCACCGCGGCGATCCTCGATGCCGTCACGCCGGCCACCCGCCTGGCCCTGATCGACCACGTCACCTCACCCACGGGCCTGGTGCTGCCCATCGAGGAGATCGTGCGGGAGCTGGCGGCGCGGGGGATCGAGACTCTGGTGGATGGCGCCCACGCACCGGGCATGCTGGAGCTGGATCTCGATCGCCTGGGAGCAGCCTGGTACACGGGGAACTGTCACAAGTGGATCTGCGCACCCAAGGGCGCGGCTTTCCTGCACGTGCGGGAGGACCTGCAGGCTGTTACCCGGCCGTTGATCATCTCCCACGGCGCTGTGGAGACTCCCGCCGAAGGCCGACGTTTCCGCGCCGAATTCGACTGGATGGGGACTCGCGATCCCAGCGCCTGGTTGACGGTCCCCTTCGCCATCGACTTCTTCGAGAGCGCGATTCCCGGCGGCTGGCCGGCGATCCGCAGTGCCAACCGCGAGCTGGCCCTGGCGGGCCGCCAGGTACTGCTCGATGCTCTCGACCTCCCCGTACCCGCGCCCGCATCGATGATCGCCTCGCTGGCCGCGATCCCGTTGCCACCGGGGCTCGGCGTTGCTGCTGAGGGTCCCTGGGACCGGCTTCAAGATCGTCTCTGGCACGCACACCGCATCGAGGTGCCTGTCTTCTCCTGGCCCGGTCCTCCCCGGCGTTTGCTGCGCCTGTCCGCCCAGCTCTACAACCGGCCCGAGCAATATCTGCGTCTGGCACGGGCCGTGATCCGGGAAGTGGAGCAGGAGCGCTGATCGGTGCCTTTTGTCTCGAAGGCCGCTGCTGCTCTCACCCTTCCGCGCCCGGCTCCCGGTTCGTAGTGGACTCGCAGGTGCCGGCGTAGTCCCTGCGGCAGGGCCTCAGGGACAGACGTCCGCGCGCTCCGAGCCGCCGGAGTCCTGGCCCCAGGCTCCCGGATTGGGGGCTGCCGGGCGGGTGAGATAGTTGGCCGCCTCCCCCGCGCCGGGATCGGTCGGGTCGCACCAGCAGATATTCCAGGTCGTCGAGCCGCCACAAGGGGACGACATGCCAGGGTCAGCAGATCGGACGACTTCGTACTCGCTCGCTCCGGACTGTTCCTGCCAGCAGAAGCGGCGGGTGTCGGCGGGGTCGAGGAAGCCGGCGCCATCGAGGATCTCGTCGATCATTCCGGAGCCCGGATCGCCCGGGCACTGGTTGTCCTTCCCGTCGTTGATCTCCGGCGCGCCGGGGTAAACATCGGGGTCTGCAGGCGCGCAGTCACACGCATCGCCCCTGCCGTCGGAGTCGCTATCGAGCTGGGCGGCGTTGTCGTCGAGGGGGCAGTTGTCGTCGCAGTCCACGGTCTGGCCGCCCGTGCAGGTGGAGTCACCAATCACGCCGCTGCCGTCCCCGTCGTCGGCAATGCCGTCCCCATCATCGTCACTGTCCAGGCAGTCGATGGTGCCGTCGCCGTCGCTGTCGACCTGGGGCGGCTGACAGCCGCACTCACCAGGGTCCGTCTGATGATTGTCTGCAGGGCAGAGGTCGCCACACAGGCCATCGACGCCGTCACCATCGCCATCCCCCTCACAAGTGGCAGCCATCGACAGTGGTGTACCGCCGCTATCGAGGCAGGTGGCGATTCCTCGATAGCTGCAAGTTCCGGCCAGACAGCAGGCCGGCTGGACGAAGGGGCAGGATCCCGTACCACGGTCCTCGTAGGACAGCAGGTTGACGGCGCCGGCCTCGGAGACATCGATGGTCCAGCGTCGTTCGCACCGGCATCCGAACGAGTCACCGCCGTAGCAGTCCTGGATCACATACTCGTAGGTCGTTCCGAAGACGATGATCGTGATTTGATCCCCGCCGTCGAGCCTGTTCTCTTCCGCGGCCAGCACTTCGGGAAGGTCGAGGTAAATCGGCGCCAGGCTCGGTGCGTGGACCGTATCGCAGTAGGTGACCTTGCGCCAGCCTCCGGACGATGGCCTGTCATCGATGGCCTGGTATTGCCGGTTCAGGTCGTCGTAGCCGTCGTGGGGCAGATTGGGGTCGAGCTTGACGAGGAGAGTGTTGCGTTCATAGTCTGGCGAGTCGGTGACGGCTCTGAGGATCGGGTAGGTCCGGCGAATCAATTCCAGATCGCGGCGGATGCGCTGGTACTCCGCGTCAGGGGCGCGCAGTTCCCCGGTCAGGATCATCGCAAGCTGTTCGGCTTCCGGGTTGACCATGTGGAAGCCGTAGTCGAAGAGATCCGGTGCCCTCTGGCAGTTGCAGGGCTGCGCATATGTCGCAGCAGCGGACGAGAGCAATCCCATGGCAAGAACGACGCAAGCGAAGCGACGATATCGAATCATTCCTTCTCCCTCCTGCCGCAGCACCCGCTCTCACCGTATCACAGATCGGCCCCGCCGGGTGAGACCCGCCCGAGATGATCTGGAAAACACGCTCGGCGCGATTCGTGCAGGTGGGAGAGATTCCGGAGAGATTCCAAGTCCCCCTTGTCGGGGCGCCTGTCGATCTGGAGCAGAAGGCCGTCACCCTGTTCGGGGAAAGGGGGAGGCTGGTCGATCAATCAATGGCCGGTGGCAGCCAGTGTCTCGAGATAATCTGGCTCTCCTCGCATACTTGCGCGTGTGGCCGGCAGGCACGTGGCGTCCAAGGTAGGTGACTGGCAGCGCGTTGACGGTTGATCGGTGCCGACCGGAGGGTGTCGAGACGAGCGCGCGGCGAGAGCACGAGGGGGCTCGGCTGCGAGATCTCCTTTCAGGCGCCAGC
>JALTMS010000314.1 GCA_027001345.1 Acidobacteriota bacterium
CCCATCCCGCCGTGCGAGAAGCCGCGGCGGTCGGCCTCGACGACCCGCTCAAGGGCACCCGGTTGCTGCTCGTCGCCGTGGCGCGGGACCCCGAGCAGGCCGACGACGAGCTGGCCGCGGAAGTGGCGGCCCACGTGGCAGAGCTGATGGGGTCGGCGATGCGACCTTCGGAAGTGCGCTGGGTCGCGGCGTTGCCGATCACGCGATCGGGGAAGATCGTCCGAGGCGTGATCCGCCGGGTGCTCGCCGGCGAGGACCCCGGCTCGCTGGCCTCGGTGGCCAACCCGGAGGCGGTGGAAGGGTTGCGCTGAGCGCTGCGGGGGAGTCTCCGCACCCTCGACATCTTCGGGCTCTCAGCCCGGATTATGCCCGAGCGCTTCGGCTGAAACGCCACAGGTGCTACGGGACGCTCCCTGAACCGTAACGACCGGCCAGTTCTGGCCGCTACAGGGGGGCGGGAGGCCTGCCACGACGTCGTGGCAGCTCGATGCCCAGGCTGTCCAACTGCTCCTCGACCTGGGGTGCCCAGCCACGATTGGCCGCCGGGCTGGCCGGAGAGGGGTGCAGGATCGTCCCGAAGCGAAGGCCGGTCCCCTCGAGGGCCCTGCGGGCCCGGGTCTCGGCGAAACGCCCGATACCAACCACCCAGCGGGGAGCGAGCGCCTCGATCATCGCCAGCAGTGCTTCGTCGCACAGGGCGAACAGGGCCTGTCGCTCGGTGGCGGGAAGCTTGTCGGGGGTGCGGTTGCGCCCGTTGGTCTCCATGAAGCTCAGCGGACAATAGTTGAGCACGAAGAAACGCGCGAAGAAGTCTTCCGGCGGGCCGAAGCGCCCCCGGGCCCAGTTCCACAGCCTCGAACCACTGACCTCTCGACGCGGGCAATCGAAACCCCGCACAGGCCGGCCCGGATGTTCTTCGGCCGGCCGTGTCACCGGAGTGGAGATGCCCATCCACTCCCGCACCAGCACCACGTCGCCGAAGGGCACGCCGGTCTGCACCATCCCCCATGGGCCGGGATTCATGCCGAGCAGCACCACCGGAGCGCCCAGAGCGCCGAAACGTTCGAGATACTCGCGATGGGGGCGGAAGGCATAGTCCAGGGGGTTGTAGACGTGAGTGACCTCGCCCCCGAAATGCAGTTCACCGACGCGCAATCCCAGATCGCGCGCAATGCGCACCAAACGCCCGCTGACACCCGGCATCGCTTCCCTTCTCTTGCCTGCTGACCGACCAGCGCCGTGTTCCTGATCCGGCGCGGCAGTGAGCGCAGTATACGGCGGGTGTTTCAGATTTGGGAAGAGCAGGGCTGCCGACCGCGCCGGACGACTGTCGTCTTGCGCTAGGTTCATGTCGGGCGATGGAGTGAGAGTTCCTCCGCACGAGGGCGATGGAACACTCCGGATATGGACATCGGGGCTGGCTGGAGGGAATCCATGTTTGGACCGATGACAGCTACCCGAAGTGATCTTCCCGCAAGCCAGGCCAGACGACCGTCTCGGCGGCATGGGCCGAGGATCCTGGCCACCGTCGGCCTGGCCTTCCTGACGGCCATGATCTGCCAGGATGCCGGTGCCCAGGATTCCCTGACAGCGGGCTGCGATGCCCTGGCCTGCCGCGATCTGCAGGGCTGCGGCAGCGACGTGCAGTGGCTTTCGCTGCCCGCGCACAGCAACATCACGAGGGCAGAGGAACTCTTCGACTTCGTGCCCGGCGCGGTGCGCGTCACCAAGCGTTTTCCGGTCATCGGGGGAGCCGAGTCCTACACCTGGGACGGCCTGATCTGCACGCTCCCAGACGGCAGCGAAGGCATCGAGCCCGACGCGGACCTGTGCGGCAGCAACTGTTTCTGCATCCAGGCCGGTCAGGGCTTCGAGGTGGCAAGTAGCGATCCTCGCCGAATCAACATCTTCGGAGACGACGCGGACACGCTGCTCGAGCTGCGGGCGAATCAGAGCTACCTGATCTCCCTGCCGCAGAATTCCTTCATCCGCCGCGCCCGCGCATTGCTTGCCATCCTGCCCGATGGCAGCCGTGTCACTCGCATGAACTGCGATGGCACTCTGACCCACTACTTCACCGGCGCAAGTCCTTCGCAGAACTTCGATATCCAACCCGGCGAGGCCTACGAAGTGGTGCCCGGTGCCGATGGTCCCGTCGAGCTTCTCGAGGGGGGCGTCGCGCCGGTACCCTGCCAGAAGAGCTACCGCTACGAGATCGTCGGCACTTCGGAGGAGATCCCCTACTCCTGGGGCGTCGACAGTTCCTCGCTCACCCCCGGTTTCGAGGCCGAGAACTGGGCGGCTCCGCCGGTTTCGCCCGCCGGGGCCGGTCCCTTCCGCCTCGCCGATGCGCTGGCAGACGACATCAACTTGCAGCATGGGCAGGGCGTCACCGCCGACGCTGATCTCACGCGCCCCGACCAGGGGTGGATCTGTGTCGCCTCCGAAGACGAGTTGCCCCAGCTCTACGTCGGCCACGTGGACCAGGAGCCGGACTGCAACGCCAACTTCTTCACCTGCACTTACAATCCGACGATCCAGCTCGGCACGGTGCCCGTCACCGATCTATGGCTCGTCCCCGGCGAGTTCTCCTGGACGCCCATCGGCGAGAGCTATGACTTGGTCTGGGGTGACCTGAGCCTGCTGCTGGAAGTGCGCGGTGAGTTCACCACCACCGTCGAGGCCTGCCTGGCCGATGACGTACCCGCCGCCTCCTGGCCCGACGACACCGGAAAGCCCAATGCTGGACGCGCTTTCTGGTACCTGGTGCGGGTCAACGATGCCCGAGGACCACACAGCTACGACTCTCGCCGCCCGGGGCAGCTTCGCCCCCGGGATCGTTCCATCGACGCAGCTCCCGGCGCCTGCCCAGGCCTCTGAGCGGCACGAGAGTCATCGCCGCCCCCCCCGCGCACGGTTCACCCCGGCGCGGGGGGCGGGGGCGCGGATCAGGGGCAGGTGCCGATCTGCTGGGGCAGGCAGGCGTCGGAGGCCACGGCACGCTCACTGCCGTCGCTTCCCTGTCCGTAGGAGCCCTCCTCGCCGGCGCTCGCGGCCACTACCAGGAAATAGCGGCCGCCCGCGGCGGGAGTGATGGTGGTGCTGGTCTGGCCGCCCGTCGAACAGAGCTTGCGCTGGTGCGAGCCGAAGTCGCCGAGGGTGCCCTCGTAGACCTCATAGTCGTCGCCGTTGCCGCAGGCCGCGGTCCACGAGAGCGTCAGGTCGCTGCCGGTGGCCTTGGTGACTTGCAACGGGGCCCCGCTGACGTTGTGCGCGCCGGGAATCCGTCCCGCGCCGCCACAGCCGGTGCAGCCGGACTGGTCGAGGGAGCTGCAATCCGCCGCACAGGCCAGGTTGCCGCCGGTACAACCCACGTCGATGCAGGTCTGACCGCCCAGGTCGCCACCGTCACAGCTCTCACCGGGATCCATCGTACCGTTGCCGCAAACCGCTCCGCCGGCCGGGTCGATGTTGGCGCCATAGACGTCCACCGAATCGCCCGAGGAACCGTCCTCACTACGATTGTCGGTGAAGACGGCGATCAACTGGCTCATCACGATGTCCATTCCGTTGTAGTCGCCGAACTCGAAACCATCGACGATGTTCGGTGACAGGACGCTGGTCACCCGCTCCGGAGTCGACCAGGTCTGGGCGCCGTCGGTGGAGTAAGCGTAGAACAGATCCACCGAAGCGCGGCTCGGATCCCGGCGCGTGTCATAGAACACCACGTGCACCACGCCGTCCGGTCCGACGGCCAGCCAGGGATGCCAGCGATCGACGGTGTCGGTATCCGTCGTCTCATGAGGGTTGGTCACCGCCCAGGTCGAGCCGCCATCGCGCGAGTAGGCGACGCGGATCACGGCGTGATTCCCCGCCGGATCGCCACCTGTCGGTGCCGTGCTGTCGGTCCAGGCGACGTAAACACTGCCGTCGTAGCTGCCGCCGATGTCGGCGTCGGCGGAAGTGTAAACGAAGGCCCGCCGGGTCTCCATCGAGGGAATCGGAAAGTCGTACGATGCCTGGGTGTTGGCCACCACGATGGACGTACCGAAGGAGCTGCCGCCGTTGGTCGACTTGCGCAGGCGGATCGTGCGGGAATTCACACCGGGCCAGAAGTAGTAGACGTTGCCCTGGGTGTCGGTGGTGATGTCCCCGCCGATGCCCAGTTCTTCCGAAGCGTTCGAAAAGGAGCGGGTGGTGAAGGTGTTGCCGAAATCGCTGGAAACCGCAAACTGCATGATGTTCGAGCGGTGCCAGGTGATGTAGATGTTGTCCTTGTAGGGTGAAGAGGCCGACTTGTCGACGTGGATGTACTCCTTGTCGGCGTCGGTCTGCGTCACCTCACGGCGCGGATCCCCCGGCGTCAGCGACTCCAGGTCGGTCCAGCTTTGCCCCCCGTCACTCGACCGATAGAACCACAGCTCGCAACCGAAAAAGCAGCCGCCGAGAGTCACGGTGTAGGCGTACGTCCCGTCGGCAGACCACTCCACTGCCGGATCGCAGCAGGTCCCGCCGAGGGGCAGGTCCACCTGAGACCAGTTCTGTCCGCCATCGGTGGAATAGTGCATCCGCTGGCCACCGTTGGGACCGTTGCTCCCGGCGATCACCCGGTTGGTATCGGCGGGGCTGATCTTGATCGCCGACTCGGCGGCTCCGTTGGGCGAGGTGATGCGGGTCTCGCCGCTGACGCCGTCGGTTCCCGAAGCTGCGGAAGGATCGAGCCCACCCTCGAGTTCCAGGTAGAAACGACCGTCGATCCAGCGGGTCTTGCGGTAGTAGCGTCCATTGACCAGGTAGCCGTGGTACTTCTGCCGGAAGACGGGCAGCGCGGAA
>JALTMS010000315.1 GCA_027001345.1 Acidobacteriota bacterium
TGGCCCACCGGCAACAGCGCCGCGCGGCGGCAACTCTGGCTGAAGTGCAAGAGGAATGGGAGGCCGCCTGCCGCCACTGGCGCGCCCTCGAGGAGCAGGTGGGCATCGATCTTCCCGAGGGTGATCTGCACAGCGGCAGCCTGGTGGGAAAGCTGCGGCGCTGGCAGCAGGCCGATGCCGATCAGCAGCGTCTCGAGGCCGGCGTTCAGGTCAGCTCCCGGCGTCACCAGACCCTGCTGGAGGAGATCGCTGGCGCTCTGGCCCGGTGGAAGGTCGAAGCGGTGCCCGATGCCGCCGCCGCCCAGGCCGCTGTCGCCGACCTGGCGACGCGCGCCGAAAGTCATCGCAGGGCGCAGGACCGGCGGCAGGAAGCCGAGTGCCGGGTGGCCGATCTCGAGCAGCGCCTCGAGAGGTTGAACAGCGCCGAAGCGGAACTCTTCGCCAGGGCCGGCGTGAAGGCCGGCGACGACCCCGGCGCGGCCGATCGGGCCCTGGTCGAGCGTCTGGCCCTGCGAGACGACTACCTGGCGATGGTCAACAGCCGCAACGAGCTGGAGTGGCAGATCGATCAGGCGGAGCGGGAGCTGGGGGAAGACATCGCCCTGGCCGAGCGGGATCCGGCCGAGCTGGAGGAGGAGATCGAGGCCCTCGAGTTCGAGGCCGGGCGTTTCGATGCCCTGCAGCAGCAGGTGGCCGACACCGAGGCGGAGGTGCAGCAGGCCCGGAGGAGCCACGACATGGCCCGGGCCCTCGAGGCCCGCGAGCAGGCCCGGCGTGATCTCGAGCGGGCCCTGGAGGGGCAACTCCTTCGGGCTGCGGGGCGAGTGCTGATGCGGCGCGTACGGGAGCGGCACGCCCGCGAAGCGGCGCCGAAGGTGCTGGCCCGGGCCGCCCGGCTACTGGCCCACTTCACGCGCCAGGGCTATGAGTTGAGGGCCGATCCGTCCAGCGGGAGATTGCAGGTGCGCGACGGTGGGAGTGGCGAGGTGCTCGGCCTGCGGGCGCTGTCCGATGGTACCCGGGCCCAGGTGCGGCTCGCCGCGCGCCTGGCCTTCGCTTTCGAAGCCGAGGGTCGCCACCGGCTGCCCGTGTGGCTCGACGAGGCTCTGACCGCGGCGGATCCAGAACGCTTCGCCGCGGTGGCGGACAGCCTGATCGAGGTGATGCTCCGCGAAGATCGCCAGGTGTTCTACCTCAGCGCCAATCCTTCCGACGTGGAGGCCTGGCAGCAGGCCCTCGAGCGGCGGGGAGAGTCCCGGGCGAACGTGATCGATCTCGGTCGCCTGCGCCGGGGGCAGGCCACCGCCGGCCCTCCGTGGGTGCCACCGCCGCCGATCACGATTCCCGACCCGGCGGCCAGCGATCCTTCCGCCTTCGCCGCCGCAGTGGGGGTCGCTCGGATCGATCCGTGGGCCGAGGTCGATGGGCTGCATCTGTTCTACCTGCTGGCCGACGATTTGCCGCTGCTCGCGCAACTGCTCGCGGCGGGCATCGAAACGGTCGGTCAGTGGACGATCTATCGCCGACAGCGGGCGGCGACTGCGTGGGTCGGCGTCGAGCAGGCGGCGAGGGTCGATGCCGCCGTGGCCGTGGCAACGGAATTCTTCCGCGCCTTCCGCCGGGGACGGCCCCGGGCCGTGCGTCGCGAGGATCTGCTGGCCGGAGGGGTTGTCAGCGAAAAATTCTTCGAGTCCGTCGCCGCGCTATCCGAAAAACTCGGTGGCGACGGGTCCGATCTGATCGCCGCTCTGCGGGAGCGGGTGATCAAGGGCTTCCATCGAGCGACAGCCGACAAGCTCGAGCAGGATCTCAGGCAGCGCGGCCTGATCGACGAGGATCCGGCCCTCGACTTCGACGAGATCTGCGCCCGGACCCTGTCTGCCGCTCGCCGCTACCTCGATGCCGGTTGTCTCGATGCCCCGCGGATTCGAGCGATCGTCGCCACCCTCTGGGGGCAGGTGACACGGGAATCCGGCGGGTGAAGCGTTCGTCTCGGTCGGCCGGGCGGATTCAGCGATCCAGCTTGGGGAGGATCGCCCGCGCCACGTCGAGAATCACCTCGGCCAGGGTCGGGTGATACCAGGGCATCTCGAGAATCTCCTGCACCTTCGCCCGGTGGGCCATCAGCACCGAGATGACGTGGATCAGGTCGTCGGCCCGAGGGCCGAGGATCGCCGCGCCGAGGATCTCGCCACTCTCGCGGTGGGCCATCATTCGCCACAGGCCATGGCGTACACCCATGGTGATGGCCCGACCGGTTTCCGGGAAGTGGGCCTGGCCCCAGACGTGGGGAGTGCCCGAGGCCTCCGCTTCCGCCGAGGTCATGCCCACCTGGGCAAAGCAGGGGTCGGTGAAGACCACCGACATCTTCAGCCGATAGTCCATCAGCGCGAAGGGATCGGCGCCCGCGGCGTTGCGCCCGGCGACGCGCCCCTCCTGGTTGGCGATGTGCAGGATCTGGTGCTGGCCGGTGGCGTCTCCCGCAACGAAGATATCGGGGTGGCTGGTGCGCATCCGCAGGTCGTGGGCCAGCCCCGAGCCGTGGCGCTTGAGGCCCAGCTCTTCGACTCCCAGGTCGTCGAGGTCGGCCACCCGACCGGCGGCCATCAGGAAGGCCTCGGCTCGGTGCTCGCGCCGCCGGCCGTCCTCTTCGATGGTGAAAGCGATCTCTCCCTCCGCTGGTCGCACCCGGGTGATCTTGCCCGGGGCGACGAGTTCGAAGCGCGGCTCGGCGGCCAGGGCAGCGCGGAGTTCGACGCCGCTGGCCGGATCCCAGCGCGAGCAGAGGGCCGAGCGATTGACCAGCAGCACCTGGCAGCCGATGCGGGCAAAGAACTGAGCCAGCTCGAGGCCGATGGGACCGGCGCCCTGCACCACCAGCGAGCGCGGCGCGCTTTCGAGCCGCATCACCTCGTCGCTGGTCAGCACCTCGACCGTGTCGAGCCCGTCGATCGGCAGCATGCAGGGCCTCGAGCCGGTGGCGATGACGTACTTGCGGGCGCGGACGCGCCGGCCATCGAGGCTGGCGCTGCCGTCCGCCTCGAGGCGCGCCCGGGCGTCGATCACCTCGTAGTCGGAAGCAGCGATGCGCCGCATCTTGCCCCGCTGAAAGCGGGCCACCAGGCGCGTCTTGCGCTCGATGATCCTGGTGAAGTCGGCCTCCAGGCTGCCGCTCAGGCGCAGGCCGAGTTCGTCGCCCAGCTCGTGGACCTCGTGCAGCAGATGAGCCGAAGCGAGCAGGGTCTTGGTCGGCATGCAACCGCGGAGGATGCACAGCCCCCCCAGCTCACCGGCATTGACCATGGCGGTCTTCGCGCCCTCGGCAACGGCGGCCGCAGCGGCAGAGGTGCCGGCAGAGCCGCCCCCCAGAACCAGCACGTCGTAGTCGTAGTTCTCGCTCACGTCGGTATGTCCTCGGAAAACAGCGATCTCAGGGATCATGGATCGACCGGTTCATCCGCAGAGTCGTAGGTGACGCCTGGTTGTTCTCGAAACCGAGCCGCGCAGAGCCACATACGGAGGACCGATCATCGGCCAGTTTACGCGATTTGCGGAGTTGGACGACTCGAAGAGCTGGATCGACGTGGCGGTGCCCACACATCGTCAAGGAGAGCCATCTTTTCTCTCGGCCCAGGCGGCGTAGCTCTGGCGTGCGCAATCAGACGGCCTGCTCCTCCGCTCGGATTTCGTAGAGCAGGCTCGCGCCTCGAGGAGCCACGGCGAGGGGCTGGTCGCCTGTGACCTTCCGCAGGCGGGCGAGGCCCGCGGCCAGGTCGCTGACGCGCTCGATGCCGGCCAGCTCGAGCAACTCGTCGTCGGCCTCGGTCAGTGCCAGCACGCGAAAGCGCCGGCAGAAGGTCCGCAGGGCCAGGGCGGTGTGCAGGCCGACGCGGAAGTCCCGGCGTAGCTCGGCCTCGATCGCCTCCGGCGAGCCCAGGCGCAGGCCTTCGATCAGCTCCGGGTTGCCCGCCCCGTCGGCACAGCGGGCGAGCAGGAGGATCGTGCCTCCCGGACGGACGATCTCGGCCACGGCGGCGAGGGCCTTGTTGGCCTGCACCATGTTGCGGTCGAGGGGGTGGCCGCCGGCGCTGACCACCAGGGCCGGCAGGGGGTCGGAGATGCCGACCCGGTGACCGGCGGCGAAACGCTCGGCCTCCCGCTGGTGGTCGGCGAAAAGATCCCCGGCGGCCACGTGGGTCATCACGCCTCCCGCCTCGACCACCACGTGAAGGGCCACCGGAGAGGGAAACAGGCTCGCCGCCCGGCAGGCCGCCTGGTGGACCGGATTGTCGTCGAGTCGGCCGGGGCGACAGGCGGGGTGGCGTCCGCGGCCCGGCTGGGGGGCCAGGCAGCGGGAGTGCATGGCGAGGATCGTCTCGATGCCCGCCACGCCGGGCACGAGCATCTTGCGTCCGCCGCCGAAACCCGCGACGTAGTGGAAGACCAGTCGCCCGAGTACCAGTGTCGCCGCTGCTTCGGCGAAGGCCGGATGGGCCCGGACATCGATTCCCGAGGTGGTGGTGCCGAGGTGTATCGATGGGCCCCGGGCGTCGTGGGGCTGGAGGTGGGCGAAGAGCTGCGCGGCGCGGGGACCGATCCAGGTGCGCAGCTCTTCCGGGCTCATCGGGCGGTGCATGCCCGAGGCGGGGAGCAGGGTGACACGAGCCAGGTCGATGCCCGCCTGCTCGAGGGCCACGGCCACGACGGGAAGCAGTGCCGGCAGGGGCAGGGGGCGCGTGCGGTCGGGCACCACCAGCGCCAGGCGGCCGCCTCCCCGCAGTCCGAGGGCCAGGGTCTCGGCTGCCCGGCGCGCG
>JALTMS010000316.1 GCA_027001345.1 Acidobacteriota bacterium
GGCGAATCGCCCATTCGATGGCCTTGCGCACCAGCCGCTCGGTGCCGAAGACGGAGATCGGCTTGACGCCGATGCCCGAGTCGGCGCGGATCTCTCGGCCCGTCTTTTCCTTGATCAGGGCGATGATCGCTTCGGCCGTCTCACTGCCCCGCTCGAAGTCGTAGCCGGCGTAGACGTCTTCGGTGTTCTCGCGGAAAATGACGAAGTTGACCCGGTCGGCATACTTGTTGGGCGAGGGGACGCCCTCGAAGTAGCGGATCGGCCGCACGCAGGCGTAGAGATCGAGATGCTGGCGGAAACGAACGTTGATCGAGCGGAAGCGCTCGGTGACGCCGTCGTCCTTGCCGCACTTGTCGCAGGTGCCCGCGTGGTACTGCTGGTGAGCGCAGTGAAGGCAGACATGGGTTTCTTCGCCGACCGGCGTGGTGAATGGGCCCTTGATCGCCACCTTCAGATAGCCAATGGCCTCCACGGTCTCCTCGGGGAACTCGCTGCCGTAGTGGTGCAGCCCCTCGAGGCCCGCATACAGCGGGCACCAGGCGATGGACCGGCGGCCTTCGTAGGCCCGCTGCACGGCGGCATCCACCACCTTCTGCATTACCGGGGTGATGTCCAGGCCGATGCCGTCACCGCGCAGGCAGCCGATGATGGGACGGTCTCCGGTCTCGATCCGGCCGGACTCGGTCCGGATCAGGTCACCTTCCGGGATCTTGACTTCCTTGAATTCAGCCACAGCTCTTCGCCTTTATCGGGATTTCGGGATGGTGGGGGTTTTCCGCGCCATGATACGGACCCTCAGGGCTCTTGCCCAGCCCGGTCTTCACCCTCGGCCAGCTCGATGTCTCTCAGCAGCGCCCGAAGGGCGGCGGCCGCCGCGGAGAGTCCCGCCAGCACCCCGTGCTCGTAGAGGAAATGGGGATCGTCCCGCAGGCGCGGGATATCGTCGGGGCAGTAGAGATCGTCGAGGCTCAGGTCGGGGCAGATCGACGCTCCGATCCGGCGCAGCTTGGATTCCTGCTGAGCGACCAGCTCCTCGCTGAGGGCCAGGAGCCTCGAGTGCAGAACCTGTCGGCTGTCCATCTCGCCTCCTGAATCGGGCGGGCATCGGCCGCCGGGGGAAGGATAGAATAGCCCGCATGTTCCCACGACTGCCCGCTTGCCGGGCCACCCGCTCGAGGCCCCGGTCCGGGCCCTTGCATCCGCGATGATCGACCCGCGCCGGTGGGGTGCTCGGATCGCGAACCTGGGGCTGGTGGTCTTCGGGCTGGCGGTGGTGGTGCTGCTGGGGACGGGCGGGACGCGCGTCCATCTCGGTCCGCTGGGAATCAGCCTCTTCCGCCTGACCAATCCCCTGCAGGGTCTTTTCTTCTTTGCCGCTCTGCGGGTGCTCACAGCTCGTCCCGGAGCGGGGCTCGAAAGTCGCCTGGTTCGCTTCTATGCCCGTCAGGGTATGGCGCCGCGCCACGCGTCCGCGAGCGTGCTTTCCGCGCTGCGTTCCGGGATCTGGCTGGGAGCCGGCTTCGGCACCGTCCTCGGTCTGGTCGATGCCCTGCGGGTGCTGACCTCCGGCTATCACCCCGGTCCGAGCTGGCTCGATGGCCTGGCGTTGCTACTGTTGTCGGTGCTCGCCGGCTGGTTGCTCGGTGCGGCTCTGGCGGCGACGTTCTCTCTCGCCGCCCTGGGCATCGCCCGGCTGCTGCTGGGGGGGCGGCCCGGGCGTTACGCCCTCGGGCGCTGGACCGTGGCCTTCTTGCTGGCCCTCTCCCCTCTGCCCGTTGACTGGAGTACGGGCACGGCGGCGCCGGGGCGCCTGCTGTTCCTCGCGGCCCTGTCGTTGCTCGTCGCCGGCGGTGTCTTCCTGCTCGCGCCGGCGGTCATCCTGCGGGCACGGCGCGGGAGCTGGGGCCTGGCCATCGGCAGCGGCGGCGCACTGGCGCTGACGGTGGGCTTGCTGGCGACCGGGGCGGTGGGGCCCGCCTTCAGGAGCGGAGCGCAGTCTCCGGGAACCCATCCCAATCTACTGCTGGTCAGCGTCAGCGGTTTGCGGGCCGACGTGCTCAGCCTCCATCGTTCGCGGGCCGAGCCGACGCCGAATTTCGATGCTCTGGCTTACCGGGGGGTCCATTTCCGCGCTGCTCAGACCACATCCACCTCGGCGGTGGCGGCGGCCGCCTCGTTGCTCACGGGTCTCTATCCGGCCTCTCACCGGCAAGAAGAGCCCGTCCGCGGCTGGCGACCGCCGAGCCTGCCCGGTGTGCTGGCCTCCCACGGCTATGCCACGGCGGCCTTCGTCTCCTGGCGCCGCTTCGATGGGCAGCGCTCCGGACTGGCGGACTATTTTCAGTTCTACGACGATCTGACGACCCTTCAGGACTGGCTGGAGCGCGCTACGGTGGCTCGTGTCTGGGTGTCGGTTTCTCACGTGCCCGCCCGACGTATCCGCCCGGCGAGACAGACCGTCGAGCGTTTCCGGCGCTGGCTCGGTCGCAACAGCGGTGGTCCCTGGTGCGCCTGGGTCGAGCTGGCGGGGCCCGTGCGCCCGACCCCACGTCCTTCGGAGCGACAGAGCCGGGAGGGCGATCCGGCCCCGATTCCCCTGCCACCGCGCTGGGCCAGTCCCCAGCAGCGCCAGCAGCCCCTCAATGCCTGGCTGCGGGGCTATCAGGAGCAAGTACTCGAGGCTGACCGGGCGCTGGGCGAGATGTGGGAATTGCTTCGGGTCCGGGGGGAACTGCATCGGACGGTGGTGGTGCTCGTTGCCGAACACGGCATCTGCCTCGGTGAAGGGGGCGTCTGGTTCGAGGTGGGTGCCGCATTGCCCGAAGGCGTGCTTCACGTGCCGTGGATCGTGGCCGGTCCAGGGGTCGATCCCGGTGGCCGCGTGGCCGGGCCGGCTTCCCTGGTGGATGTCACGCCGACCCTGCTCGGTCTGATCGGCCTGGCCAGCGAGCGAGGCTGCGAGGGAGAAGATCTCTCGCGCTATCTGGTCGATGCTCGTTCGATTCCCCGGGATCCCCAGTCGGGTCCGGTGTTCAGCGAGTCGGTGCCCTCGCCCGTGACGGGAAAACGGCTCTATGCGGCCCGTTTCGGTCCGTGGAAGCTGGTGCGCCATCCCGATGGAACCGAGCGCTTCTACATCATCGAAGAGGTGGAGCGCGAGGTGCTGTCTTTCCGAGGGCGGCAGGAGCGACTGCGCCGGCAGATCTCCGACATGCTGGGCGATTGGCTGGCCCGTCGATAACCGGTATCGTCCGGTAGCCCTGGGGAGAAGCCCTGGTCATCCGGCGTGCGCGTCGAGAGATGGCGGGGGATAGCGAGGTTCCGGGAAGCGGGATAGTCTGTGGCGGACATGAGCCTGGCGAACGGAAAACAGAGGGCCCCGCGGCGGGCTTGGGCGGTGCTCGGGGTCCTGCTGGGAACCCTCGCCGCGGCCACCGCTCAGGGGGGGCAGGACTGCTCGACGATCCATGCGATCGAGGTGCGGGGAAACCGGCGGATGAGTGCTGACGCCGTGCGCTTCGACCTGGGGGTCAAGCCCGGCGATCCGTGGAACGACGCCAAGATCCGCCGTGAGTATCGCAGGTTCTGGGAGCGGGGCTACTTTTCCGACCTGCGCTTCTTCAAGCGTTGCGACCCGGAGGGCGCGGTCCTGATCGTCGAGATCCAGGAGCGGCCGACGATCCTCGAGATCGACTACCAGAAGGTCAAGCCCGTCAGTCAGCAGCAGATCGAGGACTACTACGAAGAGCGGGACTTCAGCCTGGGCGTGGGCTCGCCGCTCGACCGCAAGAAGCTCTGGCGGGCCGAAGCGTTGATTCGCGACCTGCTCGGCCAGAAGGGTTACCTCGATGCGAAGGTCAAGGCGGTGGTGGAAGAGCGCTCGCCGTCGACCCGTTCGGTGTTCTTCCGCATCGTCCCCGGGGGCAAGACGAAGATTCGGAAGCTCGATTTCGTCGGCAATCAGGCCTTCAAGGACAGCAGGCTGAAGGACCGTCTCGAGCTGACTCGGGAGTGGCGCTGGTGGTGGCCTTTTTCACGCAAGGCGCTCTACCATCCGCTGAAGTATCAACAGGACGTCACGCACGTGCTGCAGTACTACCGAGATCACGGTTATCTGGACGTGGACGTTCGTCCGCCGATCGTCGAGGTCAAGACCGTGCGCAGCCGGCGAGCGGAGAAGAAGGCGCGTAAACGAGCCGAGAGGAAGGCTCGCAGAAAGCGGCGCAAGGCCGAGCGCGCGCAGCAGCGCGACGCCGGGCAGGCCGAGAAAGAAGAAGAACTTCCGGCGCTTCCCCTGGCCAGTGGCGGTGACGATGCAGAGGCCGGACCGGACGAGGAAGTGGAAGTCGAGGTCAAGGAGAAGAAGTGGGTCTACCTGACGATTCCTGTCGAGGAAGGAGCCGTCTATCGCCTTGGCAAGATCACCTTCGAGGGTAACCAGCTCTTCGATGAGCGTTTTCTGCGCGCCCTGTTTCCGATCCGCGAAGGTTCCGTGCTGGCCGATGGAGCGATCGAGGCGGGCCTCGAGGCGATCAAGATGTTCTACGGGCGTCGGGGCTACGTCTATGCCGTGGCTTCCCGGCGCTTCGAGCGTCACGATGACGAGAGCGTGGCGGACGTGGTGGTTCAGATCGACGAGGATCAGGCCTACACCATCGACACCATCGAGTTCCGCGGCAATACGACCACCCGGGATGAGGTTCTGCGTCGCGAGTTGAACGTGGTTGAGGGTGGCGTGCTCGATCGCCGGGCTCTCGACGTGTCGATGCAGAAGCTGCGCCAGCTCTCGTTCTGGATTCCGGGTGAGG
>JALTMS010000317.1 GCA_027001345.1 Acidobacteriota bacterium
CGTTCCCTCGATGATCGGCAGCAAGTCGCGCTGCACACCCTGACGACTGACATCGGGTCCCTGTCCTCCCGAAGCCACCGCCACCTTGTCCAGCTCATCGATGAAAATGATCCCGCTTTCCTCCACCGCTCGTAGAGCCTCCTGCTTGACCTCCTCCTGCTCGAGCTGCCGGTCTTCCTCCTCTCGGGTCAGTACGGTGCGGGCCTGGCTGACCTTCATCGTCTTGCGCTGGGTCTGCCGGCCGAGCATGCCAGGCATCATCTCACCGAGCCGAATGTCGATTTCATCCATGCCCGGCGCCCCGGCGATGCGAAATGCGGGCCCCGGCGTATCCTTGATCTCGACGCTGATCGTCTCGTCTTCCAGCTCGCCGGCAGACAACCGCTGCCGGATTTCTTCGCGTGCCTCGATACGATCGACCTTCCCCCCCGGCGGCTGCTGACACAGCGCTTCGAGCAGCCGATCCTCCACCGCCCGCTCGACGCGAGCCTGAAGATCGCGGCGGTGGCGTTGGCGCGCCATTTCCAGCGCCACCTCCACCAGATCTCGGACCATCGACTCGCAGTCGCGACCGACGTAGCCCACCTCGGTGTACTTGGTGGCCTCGACCTTGATGAAAGGCGAGCCCGTCAGACGCGCCAGGCGCCGCGCGATTTCCGTCTTGCCCACTCCCGTCGGGCCGATCATCAAGATGTTCTTCGGCTGGACTTCTTCGGCCAACATCCTGGGAAGCTGCCGGCGACGCCAACGATTGCGCAGAGCTATCGCTACCGCCCGCTTGGCAGCCTGCTGGCCGACGATATAGCGATCGAGTTCGGCGACGACCTGGGTCGGAGTCAGGCTGTCGGCTTCGGGCAGCGGCGCTCCAGCGCCGAGGGGTGAGTCCTGTCGCTGGCCTGGCATGTAGAACACCATTAGCGATCTCCCTGCTCCCGGGGCAGGACCTCGCAAGCAATGGTACCGCCGGTGTAAATGTCGATGTCCGCTGCAATGGCCAACGCGCGCCGGGCGATGGCCGATCCCGTCAGTTCGGTATGCTCGACCAGAGCACGGGCCGCAGCCAGCGCCACCGAGCCCCCCGATCCGATGGCCAGCACCGCGCCGTCCGGTTCGATCAGGTCTCCCGTACCGGAAAGCAGCAGCGTGCGCTGTGTGTCGGCGACGACCAGCATTGCCTCGAGGCGACGCAGCATACGATCGGTGCGCCACTCCTTGACCAGTTCCACCGCCGCTCGCTCGAGCCGGCCGGCCGACTCCTCGAGTCGCGCCTCGAAGCGAGTGAACAGTGCGAAAGCGTCGGCTGCTCCCCCGGCGAATCCGGCAATCACCTGACCGTTTCCGAGACGACGCACTTTCTGCGCACCGCTCTTGACGATCGTGCGATCGAGGGTGACCTGTCCGTCTCCAGCAACGGCCACCTCCTCCGCAGTACGTACCGCGATGATCGTCGTCGATCGGATACGCCGCCTCACGAGCCTTGCTCCTCGCTCTGTTCGAGCCGGGTGACGATCGCGTCTTTCAGCGCCAGCGCCTGCTCGCGCAACTTCCCCGAGGGATAGTCCGCCAGCAATCGATCGAGATTCAATCGTGCCTGCTCGAGGTCGCCACGGTCTTCGAGCCCCTTGGCCAGCCGAAAGAAAGCTCGCTCCCGGTATCGCGAATTGGGATATCCATCGACCAGCCGCTGAAGCCGATGGATCATTCCAATCGGAAATCCACGGCGCCGGTAGAACTCGGCGACATGCCATTCATGGGCCGCCAGCTTGTCCTGACACTTGTGGACCATCACCGTGGCAGCGGTGTGCCAGGGATCGTCTGCCGCCAGATCACGGGTCATCGCATCGAAATGTCGCAGGGCGCGGTAGGTGTATTCCTGGTCGTTCTCCGGGTCTTCCGACTGCAGAAACAGGCACATGCCGACCTGGAATCGGGCGTAGGCCGACCGGGGGTGCAGCGGATAGAAGCTGAGAAACTGCTCGTAGCGGCTCTGTGCCTCGACCACATTGACCGTACCAGCCTGAAAGAAGTAGGCGTCGGCCAGCAGCAACTTGATCTGCGGATCGAGTTCGGTCTCGATCGGGTTGATCAAGCCGATATCGCCCAGCGTCCGAATTGCTGCCTGAAATCTCCGCCCAGCCAGTTCCTGCTGCGCCTGCTCGAAGAGCTGGTAGTTGTCGTCGACCAACCCCTTCTCACCCCGATGGCAGCCAGTGGCCACCAGAGTCAGCAAGACGAGCATCCATCCGGCGAAATGGAGCGAAGTGCAAATGTGGCGTTCACGCACGGGAAGATTCCTCGCTCGAGGGCGCACTGCCCCCATGCAGTCGTTCGTAGAGTTCGACGGGTAGCCGCCGGGGTCGGCCGCGATCGTCGGCCGCCACGTGACCGGTGATGCCCTCGGCCAGCAGCCGCCCGCCCTCCGGGCGAACGATCCGATACTCGAAACGCACCTCGAGTCGCGAGATCGACTCCAGTCGCGTGATGACCTGTAGCTCTTCATCGTAGAGCGCGGGAGCCCGAAACCGGGCTCGTGCCTCGATCAACGGGAAGAACACCCCTTGCTCTTCTTCGAGCTGTCGATAGGTCATCCCACGCCGCCGCATCCACTCGGTCCGGCCCAGCTCGAACCAGACGAAGTAGTGGGAATGGTGCGCAATGCCCATCCGATCGATTTCGGGGTAGCGGACCCGAAAGCCGGTGATCTCTTCGTTCACGCCCCACTCTCCCCCGCCGCGCGCAGGGACGCCACCGCCGCGGCGGGATCATCCGCGCCGAAGACCGCGTTGCCGGCGACGAAGCTCGTCGCGCCCGCCGCGACCAGCCGGGCGATATTTCCGGCACCTACCCCGCCATCGACCTGGATCCTCGGGCGGCATTCGGCTTGCCGGACCATCGCGGCGAGAGTCTCGACCTTCCCGATCGCCGAGTCGATGAAACGCTGCCCCGAAAAACCCGGATTGACCGACATCACCAGCACCGTGTCCACCAGCGGCAAGATCTCGGTGATCGTGCTCAGCGGTGTCGCCGGGTTGAGAGCCACACCGACTTCGGCTCCGGCCTGCCGGATCGCCTCCAACGTGCGATGCAGGTGGGGACAGGTCTCCTGGTGGACACTCAGTCGCCGGGCCCCCGCCCGGGCATAGATTTCGATCCAGCGATCCGGCTGCTCGATCATCAGATGCACGTCGAGGGGCAACTTGCCGAGCCTCGCGAGGGCCTCGACGATCGGCGGGCCCAGAGTGAGATTGGGAACGAAGTGCCCGTCCATCACATCGACGTGCAGCAGGTCCGCCCCCGCCGCGGCGACCTTCTCGACTTCGTCGGCCAGGTGAGCGAAGTCGGCGGAGAGCACCGAGGGGCAAATTTCGATCATCGTGATTCTCCTCCGGCCAGGATCACCGGACCGGCGATCAGGGTCACCCGAGCCGAGGGATCGAGGCGCGTGCCGGGGGCGGGATCCTGGTCGGTGACCCGCTCGCTGGCCGCCGCCTCCCGCTCGCCGCGCACACCGTTGATGCGCTCGATGCCCGCCCGCTGCAGCCGCCGTCGTGCCGCAGCCACACTCCAGCCCGTCAACGACGGCATCACGACGCTGGCCGGCGGCGGGCCGGCGCTGACCAGCAGACTGACACCATCGCCAGGGTAGCCCGCGCTGCCGGCCTGGGGCGACTGGGCGATAACCCGGCCGAGGGGAATGGTGGGGTGATAGGCCGATGCGGTGCTCTCGAGTCGCAGGTCCGCTGCGCGCAGTGCCAGTTGTGCCCGGCGCAGGCTGCTGCCGGTCAGATCGGGCACCTCCGAGCGTTCGGGACCGAGACTGAGAATCAGTCGAACCGGTCGGCCCGGCTTGGTGCGCGAACCGGGAGGGGGGAACTGGTCGAGCACATTGCCCGCCGGCTGCTGGGCATCGAAGCGCCGGCCGCTGATCTCCGGCTCGAGCCCCAGCCCGCGTAGACGCTGCTCGGCAACCAGCCCATCGACCCCCGACAGATCGGGCAAAGTGACCTCCGGCCGGCGCACGCTGTAGCTGAGGGTCAGCCAGGTCGACAGCGCCAACACACCCCCCGCACTGAGCAACACGCATCCCGCCAGTAGCAGGCGCAGCAGCCACTGCCCAGAGCGCCGCGCACGGCTCCCCTCCGCCCGCGAAGCGCTCGCTCGCTGTGCCGTGGGATCGTGTTCTGGTCGGGTGCCGGACATCGCGCGGATGATACCCGATCGACCCTCGAAACGCGCGCTACCACCCGCCCTGCGATCGGATCCCTCCGAGCGGGTGGAGCCGCAGGCCCGAAGGCCCCCCAGCGGCAGCCCGGCTCGACGATCCGGATCGACCCGTCGTCAATCAGGCTTCACGGTCAGGATCCGCGGACCGTCCCAGGTGCCGGGTCGCAGCGCCGCCAGCTCATCGATCACCCGGACCCGGCCCGTACCCGACGCAGCAGCGCAGCCTGGAAGCCGTCGCCCTCGCCCAGGGGAAGGATCTCGAGCAGCGGGGGATCGCTGGAGACCGAAGCGTCGGCGGACCGGGCCAGCCAGGGGCTCGGGTCGAGCGCCTCGAAGTCCCGATCTCGCGCGAGAAAATCACCGATCACCTCGACACCCTCTTCGTCCTCGATACTGCACACCGCGTAGAGCAGGATGCCGCCGGGGGCGACCAGCCGGGCCGCGGCGTCGAGCATACGGGCCTGCAGCGCCGCCGCCTGCTCGATGGCCGCCGGCGTCAGTCGCCAGCGCCGATCCGGATGCCTGCGCAGAGTGCCACTGCCGCTGCACGGCGCGTCGAGCAGGACCATCTCGAAACGACCC
>JALTMS010000318.1 GCA_027001345.1 Acidobacteriota bacterium
TCACGAAACCCACGTGCTCGCGCAATTCGACGCCGAGCATTTCGGCGCCGGCACGGATTTCCCCCCGATCGACCTTCGCGGCGAAGGCCCTGTCCTTGAGTTTCTTCATCACGCTCTTGACCGGGATCCGATCGATCCCGCCGGGGCGCACCAGGCAGCAGGCACCGACGAAGCCGGTCAACTCGTCACAGGCCAGCAGCGCCTTGTCGAGCAAGGATTCGTGGGGCACTCCCCAGTGGGTGGAGTGGGCGCTGATGGCGTGTGCGATCGCCTCTTCGCCCCGCAGCCGGAGCCATTCCACGATGCGCCGGGGGTGCTCATCAGGCCACTGCTCGTAGTCGGCGTCGTGCAGCAGTCCGGCCAGACCCCAGAGATCGGCGGCCTGCTCGCCGGGTCCGTAGCGGCTGGCCGCTGCGCGCATGACCACTTCCACTGCGCGAGCATGACGCCTGAGGGCCTGACTCGGCGTCCAGGCGCAGAGAAGGTCCCAGGATTCCTCGCGGCTCAGTCGCGTCATACTTCCTCCCGGCTGTCGGCACCGTGCCGAGGGGCGGGAGTATATCAGCCGAATTCGTGAACTTTCGAGGCGAAGCGCTCGGGAGAATACGGCGGGATCAGTGAGAGGGAGCTGCCTGTGCGGTCGCGTAGCGCTCGAGAATCGCCCGCAGGCGCTCGCGGTCGATCGGCTTGGGGAGGTAGTCGTCCATGCCGGCGGCCAGGCAGCGCTGGCGGTCTTCCTTCAGGGCGTTGGCCGTCATCGCCACGATCGGGATGCGACGGCCGCGCGCGCCGCTGGCGCGAATCTTGCGCGTCGCTTCATAGCCATCCATCTCGGGCATCTGGCAGTCCATCAGGATCAAGTCGTAGGGCAGTTGTTCGAAGGCCCGCACCGCTTCGAGCCCGTTGGCGACGCAGTCTGCGCGATGGCCTTCTCGCTCGACCAGGCGTACGGCGAGCTTCTGATTGATCGCATTGTCTTCGACAACCAGGATGCGCATGTGGCGCGTCGGCGCGTGACGGAGAGATTTCGGTGCCTTCTCGCGCCTGATTTCGGTGGCTCCCGTGGCCTTACCCAGCGAAAGCTCGAACCAGAACAGGGATCCCTCTCCAGGCTCGCTCTGGAAGCCGATCTGTCCCCCCATCAGGCGCACCAGGTCGCGACAGATCGCCAGACCCAGGCCCGAGCCGCCGAATCGCCGCGTGGTGGATGCATCGACCTGCGTGAAGGAGTCGAAGAGACGGTCCTGAGCCTGGCGGGGGATGCCGATACCTGTGTCCTCGACCTCGAAACGCAGATGGGCAGCGTTGTCGCTGGCGTCCGTCACTCGACAACGCACGATGACGTGGCCCTGCTCGGTGAACTTGATCGCGTTGCCCGCGAGGTTGAGCAGTACCTGGCGGAGTCGGCCCGGATCGCCCACCAGGCAGATTTCCTCGGGGCCCGCCACTTCGATGCGCAGTTGCAGGCCCTTCTCTCCGGCGGCGAAGGAGAGCAGGTCTCGGCATTCCTCGAGCAGGTGACGGAGATCGAAAGCCACGGATTCGAGGTCCATGCGTCCAGCCTCGATGCGGGAGAAGTCGAGGATGTCGTTGATCAGTTCCAGCAATGCATCGGCCGACAATCGCGCCGTCAGTGCCAGTTCGCGCTGCTCGGTGTCGAGCTCGGTGTCGAGCAGCAGGCCGGTCATGCCGATCACCGCGTTGAGCGGTGTGCGGATCTCGTGGCTCATGGCGGCAAGGAACTCGCTCTTGGCGCGGGCTGCTGCCACCGCTCGCTGTTGGGCCTGACGCAGCTCGCGCTCGGTGCGGTTACGCTCCTCGAGCAAGTGGGCGAGTTGCTCCCGGCGGCGGTCGAGCCAGTAAGCCAGCAGGCCCAGCTCGCTACCGTCATCGAAACCAACTGCGGGGCCCAGGCCCGAGGGGTCCTCGGCGGCCAGGCGAAGCTGGTTGGTGATCAGCGAGAGGGGGCGGATCAGGATCTCTCTGAGATGGAATAAACCGGCGAGGATGCCGAGTATGAAGGTGATGACCGTTGCAGCGATCATCAGGTGGACGATCGAGCGAGTCCACGCTGTGGCCTGTCGCAGAGGCATGACCGTGATGACTCGCCAATAGGCCTCGGGGACGTGAAACACTGCGACCGAGACGGGAACGCCCGCGAGGAGGTCGTCGTCGAGGTCGATGCGCACGAGTTGGTGGTCGGTGGCTGTCGGGGAGTGCAGCGGATCGGCAAGGACCGCTGCGAGCAGCGAGGCCTGCTCGCCATCGATCTGGCGGATGGTTTCGCCCAGCGTCCGAGCCAGCTTCGGGTCGAAACACCCGCTGTCTCGCGCCCGCTCGACGATCATGCGGGTCGATTCTTCGACGGCATCGGCGATGGGGCCAAAGACCGGTGAGCGCTCGGCGAGTTGCCGGACGGTGATGAAGCGACTGCTCCCGCTCTTCCTGCGCTCGGCGAGGGTCGGACGGACGAGGGAGGTCTGGGGGAACGAGATGAAGCGACCTTCGCGGTCGACCATGAAGGCGTATCCGCCGAAATGCCGCGAGGCCTGGCGGAAGAGCAGGCGAAGGGCTTCGAGATTCAGATCGACGGTGCTGATGCCGTAGCGCTTGCCGTGTCGAAACATGGGCACCGAGCAGGTGACTATCTGTTGTCGGGAGTAGGGGTCCATGTAGGAGCGGGACCAGAACGCCGATCCTTCTTCGAGATGCATTGCGGGGACGTACCATTCTTCGCGATGGTAGCCTGGTCCGGTCGACGAGTTGTAGTCATCGTAGTAGGCCAGTTGGCCCTGCTGGTTGCGAGCCCAGAAGAAGCTGCGTCGCTCGACGATGGGGTCGAAGGCATAGGCGGCGGGCCACAGGCCGCCACCGGCGATCAGGCGGTCACTCACTTCGATGTCCAGCACGTGGGGCAGCGCTCGGCGATGGAGTTCGGCATCGTTGGGCAGACTCTCGCCAAGGTTGGCCACCGCCGAGGCCAGCGCATGGGTCGCGTCGATCTGACGGCCTACCTCGGCGACGATGCGGTTGCCCGCTTCCCGTACCCGTTCGAAGGCTTGCTCCTCGAGCAGGCTCTTGCCCGCGGTGGCCATCAGCAAGCTCAGGAGCAGGGTGGCGGTCAGAGCGACGGTGACGAGGAGGAGGGGGATACGGACGAGGAGACTCGCACTCCAGTGTGCGGCGGATCGCTCCTCTCTCTCCGGCAGGGAGGCGGAGGATTCGGTGGGCCCACGGGCCATTTTTCTCCCCTCTCGTGTCTGCCTCGGAATCTAGGGTCCCCTGGGAGGTCGGGACAAGGCTGCCTTCGATGGCGGCCGCCTGGAAGCTGCCGGGAAGCGGGATAACTCTCTGTCGCGATGCGATTTGACGGTAAGACACAGCGCCAGGGGCGGGAGGCGGCGCCGGGCTCCGGTATAGTGAGCCCGGCACATGCGTGAACGGGGTGAGGGCTCGACAGGGCGAGGGGGAGGGCGATTCGAGGCAGAGGTGGGTGTTGCCGCAATCACGATGCCGGCGCTTCGGGGCTGGTCCGTAATGGTGCGGATCGCTTTGCGCTGCATGGTGTTTCTGGTGCTCGGTCTCGGCATGCAGGTAGCGGGGGCTCAGCAATACCAGGTGGACACCTACACGGTGGAAGACGGACTGCTGAGTCCGGTCATTCATCATGTGCTGCAAGACGCTAGGGGGCGGATCTGGCTGGCCACGCGCGGCGGTGTGACGACCTTCGACGGCGTCGACTGGATCACCTACACCACGGCCGATGGTCTGCCCTCGCCGGGGCAGAAGCTGCTGGCTCTCGATGACCGGGGCGGCCTGTGGTCCGCCAGTGGCGAGTTTCCTGTTCGGGTGGCGCGCTTCGACGGGCGGCGCTGGCACGCATTGCCTCCCGCCGGCACCTTTCAGAGGAATCCGGTGCGCCTGGTCGGCATGCGTGTACGCCACGAGGCCGATGGCGTCCGGGTGCTGCTGGTCCTCAATATCGGCGTGCTGCAGCTCTGGGACGGACGGCAATGGCGCGAAACTTCCCTCGACCTCGGCGGCGGCCGCGTTCGCGATGTGGTTTTCCGGGGCGGAAAGGTGGTGTACGCGACGGACGCGGGCCTCTTCGAGCAGACTGCTTTTGTCGTCGATGCGACTCTGAGGCGAGTCGCCGGAGCGCCGCAAGAGACGCTGCTTGCCGTCGAAGACGATCCCGGCGGAGGGCTGTGGCTCGTCGGGTCGGACTGGGTCGGCCATCTCGATGACGGTGCGTTCGAGGTCAGGGCGCATCGACTGCCGCTGGGAAATCGCGAAGTCGGCCGGCGTCTGGCCACGGCTGCCGACAGGAAGGGCGGACTCTACGTGGCCGACCTCGATCGGCTGCACTACGTGGCGGCGAGTGGCGAGGTGGAGACCTTCGGTGATGATTCGGGGCTGATCGATGGTGGCGCGCTGAGCTTGCTCGTCGATCGCGAGGGACTGGTCTGGGTCGCCGGCATGCGCGGGTTGAGCAAGCTCGTCTCCCGGCGTTTCGCCAACTTCGACGCGTCCGAGGGGCTGCTGGCCGACGAGGTGACCTCGATTCTGCCGCTCTCCGATGGGCAGGTCGTTCTCGGGCATATGGGGGGGCTGACCTACTGGCCGTCGCGCCGTCAGGTGGTTCTGGGTAGATCCCTGCTCGACAGTCGCGTGCTCGACCTGGCGCCCGCGGAAGACGGTAACTTCTATGTTGCCGCCAACTGGCTCGGTCTGGCCCACGTCAGCGGAGATCAGGTCAGGTGGATCTCGCTGGACGCCGGTGAGCCGGCAG
>JALTMS010000319.1 GCA_027001345.1 Acidobacteriota bacterium
CGCCTGCTGCTCAGTGGCGTCTTCCTGCTCAGTCGAGGCCTGGCCACCGCCGTGGCGATCTACGGTGCGGGCATCGTGCTGGCCGTGACCCTCGGGCTCGAGGTCTGGCTGACGATCCTCCTGATCGCCGGCGTGACGGTGATCTACGACACCCTGGGCGGCATCGAGGCGGTGATCTATTCCGACGTGGTGCAGATGGTCGTCCTGCTCGGCGGGGTGCTGCTCTGCATCGCGGTGGCCCTCGCCGAGGTGGGCGGTCCAGGTCGCGCACTCGCCGCGCTGCCCGCCGAACGGCTGCGGGTCATCGGTCCGGGAAGCGGCATGGGAGACGGTGCCGAAGCCCCCTTCTGGGGCTTCCTCTTCGGCGGCTTCTGGCTCTACGTCTCGTACTACGGCGTCGATCAGAGCCAGGTGCAGCGCGAGCTGGCCGCCCGCAGCGAGACGGCCAGTCGCTGGTCACTGGTGTTCAACGGCTTCGGACGCCTGCCTCTGACCCTGCTCTACCTGCTGCTCGGCGTGGCGGTCGGCGCGGTCTACCACCACGATGCTGCCCTGCAGGCCGCCGTCGAGGCTCGTCACGCGGCTGATTTTCTGGTGCCCGAGTTTCTCGTCTCCCACCTGCCCGAGGGTCTGCGAGCGGTGGTGATCGCGGCGATCCTGGCGGCAGCCATGTCGAGCCTGGACTCGGCGCTCAATTCGCTGTCCGCCGCCACGACGCGGGATTTCTTCGATCACACCGATCGCAGCGGTGGCCTGAACCGGGCGCGGTGGACCACCCTCGGCTGGGGCGTCGCGCTGACGGCCGCGGCAGAGTGTTTCGCCCTGCGTCCCGGCGTGCGTACGCTGGTCGAGGAAATCAACCGCGTCGGCTCGGCGTTCTATGGCCCGGTGCTCGCCGTCTTCGTCTGCGGCATCCTCTTTCGCCGCAGTGGAGAGGGCGGCGTGATCGCCGGAGTGATCGCCGGGGTGGGCGCCAACATGGCAATGCTCTTTTTCGTGCCCGGCGTGTTCTGGATGTGGTGGAACCCCCTGGGCTTCGCCGTGACTCTGGCCGTGGGTCTGGCTGTGGCCCGCCGAGACGGCGAGACAGCGGAAGCCGGAGGGCAGGGCCTGACCACCGACCTGGCCGCCCTCGCCGCACGGGAGCGGCCCTGGTGGCGGGTGCACCTGGCGCTGGTCGGATGGTTCGTGCTGACCGTGGCCCTGGCGGCTGCGATTCCCTTCCTCGCACGCTGGGTTATGATCGCTACGGCGTGAAGACACCCCGGAGGCCGCATGTCCGACTTCTACCAGCGCGGACGCATCACGACTCTGCATCACCTGGGCGACGACAACTGTCAGCGCCTCGAAAATGAGCTACTGCGCCATGCTCGCCGGCGGCCGATCGTTCTGGTGTTGCCGGCCACGATCGAGGATTTCAACGCCCCGCCGATGGAGGGCATCCTCGCGCGCCTGACGGAAGCTCGCTTCGTCGAGGAAATCGTCTTCACACTCGGTCCCGCCGACGCCGATGACTTCGCCGCCGTGCGGCGTCGTCTGGCCAACCTCGGCCTGCCGGCCACCGTGCTGTGGAACGACGGACCGCGGCTGACGGAAATCGCCCGCCAGATCGAGAAGGCTCAGCTTCCCCTCGGCCTGCCGGGCAAGGGACGCTCGGCATGGATGGCCTTCGGTTACGCCATCGGCCGCGGTGTGTTCCATTCGATTGCCCTGCACGACTGCGACATCGTGACCTACGAGCGCCGGCTGTTGCCCCGGCTGTGTTACGGCGTGACCCATCCGGAACTGGGCTACGAGTTCTGCAAGGGCTATTACTCGCGAGTCACCGATCGGCTCCACGGTCGAGCCACCCGGCTACTCGTCACACCTCTGCTGCGCTCGCTGGTCAAGATGATCGGCCATCACCCCCTGCTGACCTTCTTCGACTCCTTCCGCTATCCCCTGGCCGGTGAGTTCGCGATGACTACCCGCCTGGCCCGGCAGAACCGCATTCCCGGTGACTGGGGCCTCGAAGTGGGTGTCCTGGCCGAGGTCTACCGCAACGTCTCGTTGCGCAACATCTGCCAGGCGGACATCGCCGACGGCTACGAACACAAGCACCAGGAACTCTCCCCCGAGGACGCCAGCCGCGGTCTGCACAAGATGGGCGTCGACATCTGCAAGAGCCTGTTCCGCACCCTGGCTTCCGAGGGCGTGATCTTCTCCGGGGCGTTCTTCAACACCCTCGTCGCCGCCTACGTCAAGACCGCCCAGAACATGCTCGAGCGCTACCAGGACGACGCGGCGATCAACTCGCTGGTCTTCGACCGGCACGCGGAGGCCCGGGCGGTGGAAACCTTCACCCATGCGGTGCAGGAAGCCGCCGCGACGATCGGCAACGATCCTCTC
The DNA here is from genome assembly GCA_027001345.1 of Acidobacteriota bacterium. Lineage (GTDB taxonomy): Bacteria > Acidobacteriota > Polarisedimenticolia > J045 > J045 > JALTMS01. Next base: position 2,389 of record JALTMS010000319.1, read on the forward strand.
GGGGTACCGCTGATCGCGAGCTGGGATCGGGTCGCCTCGGCGATCGACGGCATCTGCGAGAAACTGGTCGAGGCGGTGGGAGACGACAACCAGTGACGTCGACCGGGGATGCCCTCCCGCGGGTCCTGGTACGCGAGTTTTTCGATGCGGCCCTGGCGGCAGTGGATCCGGCCCGAGCCGTGGAGCGTCATTTCGGCTCCGTCGAGCAGCGGCTCGAACGGGAGGGCATCGACCGCGTGCGCCTGGTGGCGGTGGGCAAGGCGGCCTGGCCGATGGCCCGGCAAGCGCAGGCGCGGCTCGGCGGTCGGCTGGTGGAGGGCGTGGTGCTCACCCGGCATGGCCAGGCCCCTGACCGGGCAGCCCCGCCCCTCGAGGTGCTCGAAGGCGGCCACCCGCTGCCCGATGCGGGAAGCGTGGCGGGCACCGCGGCGGTCTGCCGCGTGCTTCGCGCCGCCGAACCCGGGACCCTGGTGCTCTTCCTGATCTCCGGCGGTGGTTCGGCGCTGCTGGTCGCGCCCGCGGGCGCACTGAGCCTGGAACAGCAGCAGCAGGCCACCGACGAGTTGCTGCGCTGCGGAGCCGAAATCGACGAGATCAACGCCGTACGCAAGCATCTGTCGGCAATCAAGGGTGGGCAGGCCGCGCGGCTGGCGGCACCGGCAGGCGTGCTGTCGCTGATCGTCTCCGACGTGATCGGTGATCGCCTCGACGTGATCGCCTCGGGACCCACCGCGCCCGACCCCTCGACCTACGCCGAGGCGCTGGAAGTCCTGCGCCGACACCGCATCAGTGATCGGGTGGCTCCGGCTGTGATCGCTCACCTCGAGCAGGGCGCGGCCGGCGATCTGCCGGAGACCCCCGGGCCAGGCGACCCTCTCTTTGCCGCCGTCGAGAACTTCCTGGTGGCCAGCAACACGCTGGCGGTGGAAGCCGCCGTCGAGGCGGCTCGACGCTCCGGCTGGCACGCCGAGACCGGGGCGCGGGACGTGCGGGGTGAGGCTCGGGAGGTGGGCGTGGAGATGGCTCGAGATGCCCTGGGCCGTCGCAGAGGAAGCTGCTGCACGGTCAGCGGCGGCGAGACCACGGTCCACGTCCGCGGCCCGGGCCGCGGAGGACGCAACATGGAACTGGCCCTCGCCTTCGCGATGGAGATCGCCGGTGCCGAGTCGATCACCCTGCTCTCGGCGGGCACCGATGGCAGCGACGGCCCCACCGATGCCGCCGGCGCGATCGTCGATGGGCAGACCGTTCCCCGTGCGCTGGCCCGGGGGCTCGACCCCCGAACGTATCTCGAGCGCAACGACTCCTACGAGTTCTTTCGCCGTGCCGGGGGCCTGCTGATCACCGGCCCGACGAACACCAACGTGATGGACCTGCAGATCCTCCTGGTGGGCCGCGAACCATGAACCTGCTGGTGGTCACCGACCTGGATGGCAGCCTGCTCGATGGCCGGGATTACTCCTTCGAGCCGGCCCGGGGGGCCCTCGAGGCCCTGGCCCGGCGCGGCATCCCCCTGGCCGCCTGCTCGAGCAAGACTCGCGCGGAAATGCTGGTGGTGCTGGCCGAGATGGGTCTGGGAGCACCCTTTGCCGCGGAGAACGGTGGTGGCGTGTTCTTTCCCGACACCGACGCCTGGAGGCGTGTCCTGCGGGATCTCCGAGTCTCCGGCGAGCAGAGCGACGGCCTGCTGCTCGTGCGCTCGGGGCCCCGCTACGTGGAATTGCTCGAAGCGATGGCGATGCTGCGCGCCCGAGGCTTCGCCCTGCGAGGCTTCGCCGAGATGAGCGTCGAGGAGATCGGACGGCTCACGGGTCTGGACCTCGGCGCTGCGCACCGTGCCCGTCAGCGCGAATTCGACGAGTGCTTCATCGCTGCGCCGGGCAGCGAGCTGGACCTCCCGGCCCTCGAGCGAGCCGCCCGGGATCTCGGCTACTGCCTGACCCGGGGAAGGCTGCTGCATCTTCTCGGCCGCCAAGACAAGGGTCGGGCGCTGCGCCTGCTCCGCGATGCTTACCAGGGCTACCTCGGCACTCCACTGCACACCATCGCGGTCGGCGATGGCTGGAACGACCTGCCGATGCTCCGCAAGGCGGACACCGCGGTCCTCGTCCCCGGTCCCGATGGCCGGCCTCGGCCCGAGCTGATGCGCGCGCTCCGCTCGCACTCCGACCTGATCACTGCTCCCCAGCCCGGCCCCGCCGGCTGGGCCAGGGCTCTGCTCTCCCGTATCTGATCCCCCAAGAGGACGGCTGAAGTATGATGGGATCCGACGCACCACTTGCGGCTCGAAAACCGGGCTTGCTGGGAGATATCCATGTTCGTCACCACCACTTTCACCATCGAGGGATATGAGATCGCCGAGTACAAAGGGGTCGTACGGGGCATCATCGTACGATCGCCGAC
>JALTMS010000320.1 GCA_027001345.1 Acidobacteriota bacterium
CAGGCGCGGAGCGGGGCGCGAAGTCCGGAGGTCCCTCGGGATGGGCTGAAGTCCCTGGGGACAGAGCCGTGGCGACGGCAGGCTCAGGCAGTGAAGCCTCCAGTTTCCGATCCACACCGGGCTGCAGGGGCGCTGGCGTCGGGGACTGATCACTCTGAGCTTCGGGCGGGGAATTCGGCGTGTCGAAGAACCGTGACGATCCCTTTCCAGGCGGCCGGGGCTCGGCCAGTGGTGCTCCGCCGAGGGTCTCGAGGAGCAGGGCAAAGCCATCCGCGGCACCCTGCCTGCGAGGCGAGCCCTTGCCCTGAGCCGGGTCGGAAACGACGCCAGCCAGGCCCGCTATCTGGACAGGAAGATCCACTCTCGCTCCCTCGATCCCCGCCGGGACCGTCACCGGCCTACTCGCAAGATCGATGCCGCTCGAAATGCCCTGGATCAGCGGTCTGACGCCGCACACCCGGCAAGATTTTCCGCCCCCGGTGGAAGAGCTTGCCTGCCGGCAGTGCCGATCCTCAAGCTTCTCGCTTTCCGGCCGACAAGAGCTTCGGGAGCGTGTGTCCCACGGGAGACGCAGCGTGGCCGAGTGTCCTGCAGCCGTACTGGCCAAACTGATGAGGGAGGAGTCCGAAACGCTCCTCAAGGTCCTGGCGGAAAACGTCGAGGCCCTCGTCGGTCATTCGGTTGAGATCCAGCCCCTCGATCCGGAAGGGGAAGAGCTGGCGTCGGTTTTCGGCGAGGCCGAGGTCTATGTGTTTCCAGTGGAAGACCACCAGTCAGGCCCGCTCCCTTCTCTACTTCTCCTCGATCTGACCGGAGCCGTCCACGCCGGTGCAGCGTTCAGCCTGATGGGCGCCGAACAGGTCAAGGAGGTCCTCGAAACCCGGGAGATCCCCGAGATCCTCCACGATTCCATCGGCGAGGTGGCCAACATTCTCTGCGGCGCGGCGGTCAACGTGCTGCGGGAGAAGATGCCGAAGGCCCCGGAGTTTCGCCGCGGCGCGGACTTCGAGACGATCACCACGCCGCCGTGGCCGGGGGTCCTCGCGCGGGTGGACGACTCTCATCCCTGGGATCTGATCGCCGGGCGGATCATGATCGCCGACGAACCCAGGGGTGCGTTGCTGCTCGCCTCGAGCGACCGCGTCCAGGGCATCGTCAAGCCCGAGCAGATCCTGGCGGCGGCCGGCGGGCAGCCCGGCGGGCCCGAAGCCGAAAAGGGCGAGACACCGGCAACCGACGAGACAGGCGCTGCTGGGGCTCCTGCCGACGTGGTTTCATCCACCGAGCCGGAACCGGCGGCAGGTGCGCTCGCTACCGAATCCGCGACCGAAGAACCCGAACCGGCAGCGGTGACAACAGCGGCAGCGCCGCCTACCACCGCGGCGAGTGACGAGACGGAGGAAGCGGCAGGCGCTGCCACCCTCTCGGTTCCCGAAGGGGTGAGAGTCCTGCTCGCAGCGCACCCGGCGGACATGGGAGCCTTTGGCCTGCGCACCTTGCTGGAGGAAAGCGGCATCACCGTCCACCGGGCCCGGGCGCGCTGCTGCGAAGGTGAGATCCTTTTTGTCGTCAGCCGCTCACCGACAGACCTGCTCGTGCGCCTCAAGTCCCTGGCGGCCCCACCACTCAGACCTTCGCTGGTCGTCGCCTGCTCGGATCGACCGACCCGGGACCTGGTCGTCGCCGCCCGCAACGGTCACGCCGACAGCTTTCTCGTCCTACCCACCACGCGGGAAAAGCTCGCCGCCCTGCTGGCCCAGATTCCGCAGCCCGCGGAAGTGTCCTGAGCGCAACGAAAAGCCGGGCGACAACTGCCGCCCGGCTCTCGCCCGACATCGAAGTGCCAGCCGTTACTCTTCGTTCTTGAACTCGTGAACAAAGCAGACCAGCACGTCCTGGCCGTCGACCCTGAAGGCCAGTTCGGTGCGCTCCGAACCCCTGGCGTCGTGGGTCTCGAACTGTCCTTCCAGGACCGAGGGCAGCGAAATCTCCACCTTGTTGCCTGCCGAGTCGACCCGCTGCTTGACACTCCCACCGAGCATGTTGGCCAGCTCGCCGAGGCTGTCGGAGATCATCGCCGGGTCGTCGAGCATCTCCTCGCCACCGAGAAGTGCGGCGGCCAGCACGCGAGCCGCGGGCTGTGTGCAGTGAATCTGGAGCAGCCCATGGAACTCCTTGCCGGCCAGGCCGATCATGCCGACGACCGCCAACTCGTCGATGGTCGGTGAGTCCAGTTTTTCGACCGGCAGAGCAAACATGGTTTCGAGCACCTCGCGGAACGATTCCTCGACGAGGGCAGCGACGTCCAGCCCCTGACAGACGTTTCCCATTTGCGATCTCCGAGTCAGACGGCGGCGAACTGGCCGAGGGCCTCGGCCAGCCGATCCGGAGTGAACGGCTTGTGAATGAAACCGTTGGCTCCAGCCTGGGTCGCCTGAGCGATGCGATCGTCACCGGATTCGGTGGTGACCATGATGATCGGCATTTCGTACCCCTTCGATCGAGCCTGGGCGACGAAATCGACACCGTTCATGTTGGGCATGTTCCAGTCGGAGAGGACCAGATCCACGTTGCCTCCCGACTCGAGCATGTTCAGAGCCTCGACGCCGTCGCCGGCCTCGACGATGTCACCGATGTCGAGGCCCGCCTGGCGCAGGGCGCGAGTCAAAACTTTCCGCATCACGGCGGAATCGTCGACGAGAAGAACGTTCATGGCCATGGGCTCCCTCCAGGATCGCACTCTTGCAGCACGGCAGCCCGGAATCCCCACCGCAGGGATCGGGTACCAACTCCCATATCGGCCGGGGAACGACAAACCTGAAGCTCACAGCGAATTATCCTGCTGATTTCAGGAACCGGGATCGAGTCTCTCCCGCCGGGCCCGGGCCTCGAGTTCCTCACTGATCACCAGCAGGCGAGCGATCACCTCACGCTGGCCCCGCTCCCAGGTAGCCAGGGCCCGCCGCACCCGCTCGAGACCGGCCATGGAGCGAGCGCGCTGGGCTTCGAGATTCTGCTGGCGCTCGAAGGTTTCGACGATGGCCTCGAAGTAGGGTCCGGCCGGCTCGTCCAGTTCCACGCCCTGCCGGGCGAAAATATTACGAACTTCTTTCAGAAAGCGCGGTGACGCACCGGTCTGGTGGGCCAGCACCTCCATCACTTCGGCAACGCTCTGGGATCGAGGGTCCATAGCTGAGCTTCTCCAGGAGGGATCGACCCCCTTGCTGTACGGCGAAAGGAGAGCAGAGCAACCCTGGCACAGGCCATTAATTAAGACTGAAAGGACGCGGATTACTTTTTATCGGCTGAGTCCGGCGTGGCTCCGACGGCCAGTGCGGGCTCGATTCGGTTGCGGATCCAGCTCCCATCGAGCCATTCCATCGGGCTGACGGCGATTCCCCCGGCAAAAATGCCCAGGTGAAGGTGGTCGCCGCCCGCCAGTCCCGTCGCCCCGCTCCTGCCGATGGTCTGCCCTTTCGTTACGCTCTCGCCCTCGCTGACCAGCACCCGGCTCAGGTGCGCACTGAGGCTGAGCAGGCCCAGCCCGTGGTCGATGATCACCACGTTGCCGTAGATCCCCAGGAAGCCGGCAAGGAGCACCTGCCCGCTGTTGGGAGCCGGCACGTCGGCGTGGGCCACCGAGGCCAGGTCGAGACCCAGGTGGGTCTGGTGATCGACCACCTTCCCCTGGTAGAGGTAGGTCCGGCGCTCGGCGAAACCGGCGCGACGAGCCGAGTTGGGAAGCTGCAGGAAGGGGCCGTCCCACAAGGGCCGATCGGCGCTCCGGGCAGCGAGCCCGGCGACCGTCGCCCGATTGGCCGCCCGCAACCGCTGGTTGATCCGCAGGTAACGCTCGATCAGCGTGCCGGAGGTGTCGAGTCCTGGACTCTGGCCCTCGATCGCGGGCACTACCCGCTCGAGGAAGCTGTCGGGAAGACGAATCACGTCCTTGCGCGGCGCCCTGGGCCGGAACTGGCGGCCGATGATGAAGGCAGTCTCCGCCCGGTTGCCCGCATCGTCTTCGGCGAACAGGCGAATCTGCCCGGCATCGCCCATGTCCCACGGAACGCCGAACAGGGCGATCCGGTCACCCTCGCCACCGCGGGGGTGGGGATGGGAATCGATCTCCCGCTGGCCGACGCGCACTCCCGAGCGCTGGGCGGTCCGGGAGACGTGGAAAGCCACCACGCCGCTGCCGCCCTGGGTGACGTAGTGGGCGGTGGAGAGAACCTGGATCGACGGGGGCCGCAGGCGAACGGGCAACTCCTTGCTCACGCGGCTCCACTTCTCGCCCCGCAGGGGGCCGGACATGCGCTCGGCCTCGGCGAAGATCGTCGCGGGCCCTTCGCTCAGACAGTCGATGGTCCCACGCCCCACCTCGGCCTCGAGTTCGGCCCGCGCTCCGGCGGAGGCGGCTGCCAGCAGATCGAAGGCCGAGGGGCGAGTGAGGGTCTGCTCGGCGAGCACCTTGCGGCACGAGCCCTGCTCGAAGACCAGGCGGATGGCACCGAGGCCCCAGCGCTCGGCGCCGAATACCGCGTGGACCGCGGTTCCGGGCCCGATGGCCGGCCGGTCGGTGGTGATTTCGATCGACACGTTCGGTCCGCGGAGGGTCGCGCTGTACAGGACCCAGGCGGCAGCGACCAGCATCACCAGCAGCAGGATCCATTTCAGGCGACCGGTGCCCTTTCTCTTGGTCATCGTCGAAACTCCCTCGCCGCGTCGGCTGTGCCGCGCAGCCCGAGTCTACCTGGCCGGAGCGAGCGGTCCCGTCGG
>JALTMS010000321.1 GCA_027001345.1 Acidobacteriota bacterium
GCGGGCCTCGTCGGGGACGATGGGCACCACCCGCGGGCCGAGCTTGTCGTCCTTGAGCAGGCTGCGCAGCAGGCGGGCGAAGACCATCGTGGTCGAGGCCTCGATCTTCTCGCCGGTGCCCGCGTGAAACTCGCTGAAGAGGGTCTGGCGAGGGGCGCCGAGGGCGAGGGATCTGGGACGGATCTTCGGCCGGCCGGGAAGCAGGCCGCCGAGAGCCCGGCGCCGCTCGAGCATGTACTGCACCTCGGGGCTGTCGGGCCCGGGGTGGTAGAAGGGGGCCTCTTCGAGCTGCTCGTCGGTGATCGGCAGTTCGAGGCGGTCGCGGAAGACCCGCAGTTCCTTGCCGCCGAGCTTCTTGATCTGGTGGGTGACGTTGCGGCCTTCGGCCCCCTCACCGAGGGTCCAGCCCTTGACCGTGTGGGCCAGGATCACCGTCGGACGGCCTTCGGCCCGACTCGCCGCCATGTAGGCCGCGTAGAGCTTGCGGTAGTCGTGGCCGCCCCGGCGCAGCCGGACGAGCTGCTCGTCGCTCAGGTGTTCGACCATCGCCCGCAGGCGAGGATCGGGGCCGAAGAAGTGCTCGCGGATGTAGGCTCCGGACTCGACGGTGTAGCGCTGCCAGTCGCCGTCGAGGGTTTCGTTCATCTTCTGTACCAGCAGACCGTCCTCGTCCCGCGCCAGCAACTCGTCCCACTCGCGGCCCCAGAGCACCTTGATCACGCTCCAGCCCGCCCCGCGGAACACCGACTCCAGTTCCTGAATGATCTTGCCGTTGCCGCGCACGGGGCCGTCGAGGCGCTGGAGATTGCAGTTGATGACGAAGGTCAGGTTGTCGAGGCCCTCCCGGGCGGCGAGAGTCAGCGCGCCGAGGGCTTCGGGCTCGTCGGTCTCGCCGTCGCCCAGGAAGGCCCAGATGCGGCGTCCCGTGGCGGGGACCAGGCCGCGGGCCTCGAGGTAGCGGTCGAAGCGGGCGAGGTAGATCGCGTTGAGCGGACCGAGGCCCATCGAGACGGTGGGGAATTCCCAGAACTCGGGCATCAGCCGCGGGTGAGGGTAGCTCGACAGGCCCCGGCCGCCGCACTCGCGGCGGAAGTTGTCGAGTTGCTCGGTGGTGATGCGGCCTTCCAGGAAGGCCCGGGCGTAGATGCCGGGGGCGGCGTGACCCTGGAAGAAGATGCAGTCGCCCCGTCCCTGGTCGGGATGGTCGGCGTCCTCCGAGGCCCCACGGCCTCGGAAAAAGTGATTGAAACCCACCTCGTAGAGGCTGGCGGAGGAGGCATAGGAAGAGAGGTGACCGCCCAGGCCGGGGTAGCGGATGTTGGCCCGGGTGACCATCACCGCGGCATTCCAGCGGATCAGCCGGCGGATGCGCCGCTCCATTTCCTCGTCGCCGGGGAAGGGGGGCTCCTGCTCGGGGCTGATGGTGTTGATGTAACGAGTCTGGGTGGTGGGGGGCAGGCCGACGTGGAGCATCCGGGCTCGCTTGAGCACCTTGTAGAGCAGGTACTGGGCCCGCAGAGCCCCCGCCCGCTCGACCACCTCGTCGAGGGAGTCGATCCAGTCCCGGGTTTCCTGGGGATCCTGGTCGGGGAGTTGCTGTTTGAACTGTTCGAAAATCATCGCGTCGGACTCCGGGGCGGCGGCGGCGTGGTGCCGGCCGGTCCATCAGTATCCCTTACCGGCTGGCGGTGGCAAGCCAGCCCGGTCGGGCGTAGCTTGGCAGTGGGGGGCCGGACGGACCCCGGAGAGGGCGCCAATGCACCGTCGAAGCTGGGTTTGCTGGTTGTTGGGGCTGGTGGCCGCCGGCGGCGTGGCCTGGGGTCAGGTGGGGAGCGACCGGGATCTCCTCTTCGCCGTCAACGAGCGTCTTCAGGCCGACCCGCAGTTGATCGGAAAGCGGCTGACGGTCGAGGTTTCCGGCGGGAAGGCAGTGCTCGAGGGGGAGGTCGAGACCCTCGCGCAGGTCGATGCGGCGGTGCTGACGACGGGGCGGGTCTACGGCCTGACCTCGGTGGTCAGCAAGATCCGCCTCGATGCGCCACAGGAGGACGATCAGGCACTGGTCCGGCGGCTCGAGGATGCGTTCGGCCGGCAACTGGCGCTGTCTTTGGCGGAGTTGAGCGTCAAGGTGCGGCGCGGGAAGGTCGTGCTCGAGGGGGAGGTGCGCGATGCGCGGCTCCGGCTGGCGGCCCGCCGGGCGGCGGCGGAGGTGCCGGGGGTGCTGGCGATCGAGGACCGAATCCGCACGCCGGAAGTGGCGGACGAGCTGATCGAGCGCTCGGTGCAGGGACTGTTCCGGCGAGGGGATCTGGTGGGGATGCGGGGCGAGATCGAGGCCCGGGTGCGCGGCGGGGTGGTGACGCTGACGGGGACCGTGCCCCGGCCCTTCGAACGGCGGCGGGCAAGCGAGCTGACCGAGGGGGTCAACGGGGTGCGGAAGGTGGTCAACGAGCTGGTAGTGGTGCCGCCGAGCTATCACGTGCCGGTGGTGCGCCCCTGATAAACTGCGCTGCATGAAAACACTGGAAGGGAAGAACGCCCTGGTTTGCGGCAGCAGCCGGGGGATCGGGCGGGCCTGCGCGGTGGCCTTCGCCGAGGCGGGAGCGCGGGTGACGCTGCTGGCGCGTCGGCGGGAGGTTCTCGAGCAGGTACGAGCGACCCTGCCGGGGGCGGGGCACGACGTGCTGGTGGCCGATTGCAATCAGCCCGAGCGGGTGCGGGACGAGGTGGCCCGCTACCTCGAGACGGCGCCGCCGTTTCACGTGCTGCTGAACAACACGGGGGGGCCGCCGGCGGGGGAGATCCGCCGGGCGGAGCCCCAGGCGTTTCGGCAGGCCTTCGAGCGGCACCTGGTGTGCGGCCACCTGATCACCCAGCTCCTGCTCGAGGGTATGGAGGCCGAGGGCTACGGGCGGGTGATCAATATCATCTCGACGTCGGTGCGGCAGCCGATTCCCGGGCTGGGCGTGTCGAATACGATTCGCGGGGCGGTGGCCGCCTGGGCCAAGACCCTGGCGGCGGAAGTGGCGCCGCTGGGGATCACCGTCAACAACATCCTGCCCGGGGCGACCGACACCGATCGGCTGCGGGAACTGATCGATACGCCGGAGAAGATTCGGGCGTGGATGGAGAAGATTCCGGCGGGGCGCTTTGCGCGGCCGGAGGAGACGGCGGCGGCGGTGGTCTTCCTGGCCTCGCCGGCGGCGGCCTATATCACCGGTGTCAGCCTGCCCGTCGACGGCGGCCGGACGGAGTGCCTGTAGATGACCAACGTGCTGGGAATCGGAAATGCCATCGTCGATGTGCTGTGCCGGGTGGAGGATGCCGACCTCGAGCGCTGGGGGCTGCCCAAGGGGTCGATGCAGTTGATCGACCAGCAGCGGGCTCTGGAACTCGAGGCGCAGATGGGCGAGAGCGTGCTCTGTTCGGGGGGCTCGGCGGCCAACACCATCGTGGGGGTGCTGGCCTGCGGATCGCCGGCGGCCTACATCGGCAAGGTGGCCGATGATGCGGCCGGCCGGGTCTTCGCCGAGGGCATGCGTGAGGCGGGAGCGGTGTATCGCACCTCGCCGCTGGTGGGAGGCGCGGCGACGGCGCGCTGTTTGATCTACGTCACGCCGGACGCGCAGCGAACGATGATGACCTTCCTGGGAGCCAGCGCCGAGCTGGGGCCCGACGATATCGACGCGGAGCTGGTGGCGGGTGCGAAGGTGACGTACCTCGAGGGCTACCTCTTCGATCCGCCGCCGGCTCAGGAGGCGTTCTTTCGGGCGGCGGAGCTGGCCCATGGCGCGGGGCGCGAGGTGGCGCTGTCGCTTTCGGATGCCTTCTGTGTCGAGCGGCACCGGGACGCCTTTCGGCAGCTCGTCGATGAGCACGTGGATCTGCTCTTCGCCAACGAAGCGGAGATCTGTTCGCTCTACCAGGTGGGGACGGTGGACGAGGCCGTCGGGCGCATCGGCTGCCGGATGGCGGCGCTGACCCGGGGCGAGGCGGGGGCGACCATCGTCGACCAGGGTCGGGCGCTCGATCTGCCGGCGGAGGCGGTCGAGCAGGTGGTCGATACCACCGGTGCCGGGGATGCCTTCGCAGCGGGCTTCCTGCATGCCTACACCAGCGGAGAGGGGGCCGAGGCCGCCGGTCGCCGGGGCGCGGCCTCGGCGGCGGCGATCATCACCCGCTTCGGGGGGCGGCCCTGAGCCCCATGTAATTTCATCAGTCCAGGAGTCTGGGCTGCGATCGCTACGCTCTTGCCTGGAGATTCGGGAAGAGCGTCTCGCTGTCAGAACAGTATTTGCAGTCGTCAGGAAGGACGCTCCGCCTTCGATTCCTTTCGATGCGTTCCTCTTCTGGTTCCCTTCAGCCTGGTCGCTGTCATGGCATGGGCCTTGCTTCATTCACGGCCAGCAGTGGTCTGATGTTTGAAGCAGTACCGCGGGAAGTCTCTGGCGGGAAGACCTGCGGGACCGAGCATGGGGAGACCCACTGAACGCTGCGCCACCCGTTGCGCGGCGCGGACCAGAATCCGAGGAGGGGAACGTGAACGTCCGTTGGAGCAGTCGAGCCCTGACCTTCCTGTTGAGCCTGTCACTGTTGGGAGGGGCGTCGAGCCTGGGAGAATCGGCACCTCAACCTGTGACCAGGATCGAAGCGATCAGAAAGAATCTCCCTCTGCTCGAGAAGCGAACGATCGAAGGGCTGGTGATGCAGCACATCGCTCTCCTCCTGCTCCCGCCGCACCGTCAGCAGCAGCTCATTCATCCATGCGGTTAACAG
>JALTMS010000322.1 GCA_027001345.1 Acidobacteriota bacterium
TCCACCACCATCGGGGCCGCTCCACCCAGCTCCGCAGGCGCGACATCCATCCCTCTCCCGCCGACCGCCGCACCCGGGGCTTCGGCGCGGGGCGGGAAGCCCGGCGTCTGGACCGGGCATCGCCGAGCGTGCGGCTCAGGCTCGCCCTTCCGGCGGCCACGGCACGGCGCAGCCATTCGGCCCCCTCGGCGGTGGACTCCGCCAGGGAAGAGCGGGCAGCCAGGGCCAGGCCGGCGAGCATCACCGTGGCGGCCAGGATCACGGCCCCCACGTCACCGAACAGACGCTCGAGAAAGGCGCCGGCCATGTGTCCGGCGGCTCCTCCGGCGAGCAACGAGGCATCGCGAAACTCGATGCGGCCGACGATCAGGGCCAGCAGCAGGGAAGTCGCCAGGCCGACGGCCCCCAGACCCGCCACCGCGCTGCGCCTGAGGGGCTCGTCGCCTCCCCGCAGCCGTCGCAGGGCTGCGGCGAGCAGCATCAACGGCAGGAACCAGGCCCCGAGACCGAAGATCTCGTAGAGCAGGGCTGCGACCTGGGCGCCGGTGGGACCGATCCAGTTGCGCGCCGGTCCCGGGCCGGACGTGAAGAAAGAAGGATCCCGGGGTGAATAGGTGGCCAGGGCGATGACCACCAGCAGGGAAAGACCCGTCAGGACGATTCCCGCCATCTCCCGTCCCTTGGGCTGGTCGAGAAACTCGCGCAGTCGCAACGTTTGCCCTCCGACCCGGTGCCGACCCCGACCCGGGCTGTCCCGCACGGGCGGGCACGTCGAATCCGGGGTGTGGGCCCCACCCCGAAACTCCTCCGATGCGGAAGATCCTAGCGCTGTTTGAACAGAAATGGAATTACGAAAACGAAATCTGCGCGCCCCGGGAAGGCCTGACCATGGTCAACCCCTGATCAGCCTCCCGGTCGAGCCTCAGCGGACCCAGAAGAACCACACCACCCCCGCCAGCAGCAGTCGGTAGTAGCCGAAAGGGGCCAGGGAATGCCGCGTCAGCCAGGCCACGAAACCCTTGACGGCCGCCGCCGCGGAAAGAAAGGCCACCGCCAGTCCGATGGCCAGGGCCAGGGGGCCCACCCCCTCGATCAGCGTCCGGCCGTCGGTCAGCAGATCGAGGAAGGTCGCCCCGCCGAGGGTCGGCAGGGCCAGCAAGAAGGAGAACTCCGCGGCAGCCACGGGCGTCAGGCCGATTCCCAGTCCGGCCAGGATGGTCGCCAGCGAGCGCGAGGTGCCGGGCCACATCGCCAGACACTGGGCCAGACCGATCAGCAGCGCCTGGCCGGTGCTGAGCTGGTCCAGGTCTCGGCCGCTGTCGGCCCGACGCCGCTGCAGACCGCCGGTGAAGAGCATCGCCAGCCCGCCGAGACCCAGGGCCGCGGCCACCGGTGTGGGATGAAAGAGATAGCCCTTGATCAGGTCCTTGAGCAGCAGGCCGATCACCGCGGCGGGCAGGCAGGCCACCACCAGATTGATCAGCAGCCGCCGGCCGGCGGGATCGCGGCCGAACAGGCCGGCCGCCATCTGCCGGACCCGCTGCCGGTAGAGGCCCAGCACCGCCAGGATGGCACCCGCCTGAATGACGATTTCGAAACTCTTGACCGCCGGGCTCTCTCCCAGCCCCAGCAGCCGTGAGGTCAGGATCAGGTGCCCGGTAGACGAGACAGGCAGGTATTCGGTCAGGCCCTCCACCAGCCCGAGCAGGGCTGCGTCGAGGGGCGTGACGGTGACGGGGGTCATGAGTTCTCCTTCTCGCCGCCGGGGGCGGGATCCGAGTCGAGGATCACCACGACCTGGGGGCGGACGCGGCGTGAGGAACGCAGCAACCGGGACACCCGGCGGGCGACGAGTTGCTCGAGACCCTCGTCGGGGTGGCGGGCGCCCTCGAGCAGGGTGCGCACCATCGCCTCGACCCGTTCGGCACGACCCGCGTCTCCTTCCCAGTCGGGAATGCCCAGGGCCTCCGAACGAATGCTCGCCTCCTTCGAATTGCCGTCCCAGCTCACCCTCACCACCACCACTCCGGCCTTGCCCAGCCGGCGGCGGTCCCGAATCAGATCCCGAGCCAGGTGCAGGCCCGCATCGTCCAGCACCCGGGGAGCGAGTTCCACGCTCGGACCCCGCCAGGCTCGCTCGGCGTCGAGCAGCAGGCTCTCGCCCCGCTCCAGGATCTCCACTTGCCGCACCCCGCAGCCGAGGGAGCGCCCGACTTCGGCGCAGCGCTCGAGGTGCACCCGATCACCATGGACCGGCATCAGGATTTCCGGGCGGATGCGGCTGATGAACTCGGCGATCTCCTCCCGATTGCCGTGTCCCGAGGCGTGGAGGCGGGGATCGTCCTGGGAACCGACCACCCGGCAGCCGAGCCGGAGAAAGCGGTCCTCCAGCGCGCTGATCTGCACCTCCGACCCCGGGATGGTGCTCGAAGAGAGCAGCAGGAGATCGTCGGCACCCACCGCGACGCCGGGGAAGGTGCCCTGGGAGAGCCGGTAGAGCGAGGATCCCGGCTCGCCCTGACAGCCACCGGCGAGGTAGAGCCGCTGTTCGGGAGGCTGGGCGGCCAGTTCCACGACACCTGTCAGCAGACCCCGCGGCGGCACGCAGCGCCCCTCATCCACCGCGCGCCGCAAGACCTCGTTCATCCTCTGGCCGAGGGGTGCGACCCGCCGGCCGGCGATCCGGGCCACCTCGAGCACCGCCTCGAGACGGTGGAGATGGCTGGCGAAGGTGGAAACCACCACCTGAGCCGGGGCGGCGAGGATCTGCTCTTCGAGAGCCGGCCGCACGTCGCTCTCCGACCGACTCCGCCCCCGGCGCCGAGCCCCCGTGGAGTCCACCATCAGCAGGCGCACCTTGCCCCCCGTCAGACGTCGAAAGACCTCGAAGTCGGTGGGCAGCCCCTTCCATGGCCGGGGATCGAGTTTGAAATCGCCGCTGTGCACCACCGTGCCCACCGGTGTGCGGACCAACACAGCCCGACTCTCCGGTGCCGAGTGGGTGACGGGGAGCAGATGGAAGGCAAAGGGGCCACACTCCACACGCTGCTCGCCGTCGATCGCCTCACCGGCCAGTCGCCGGCCGGTGATCTGCTCGTAGCGATCCCGGGCCGCGGCCAGGGTCCATCCCGACCCGTAGACCGGGGCTCTGCGCCACGCCTCCGGCAACCAGGCCAACCCGGCGGCGTGATCGTCGTGGGCGTGGGTCAGCACGATTCCCGCCAGTGTCTCGCAGCGGCTGAGCAGGGGCTCGGCGTCGGGTACCACCCGAGCGGCTCCCACGGGAAAACCCCGGGGAAAGCCGATGCCGAAATCGATCAGCAGCCCCTCCCGCTGCCAGATCAGCAGGGTGGCGTTCTGGCCGAAACCGCCGCTCCCGCCGACGGAAAGGATCTCGAGGGTCCCGTTCATCGGCGGGATTATCCCACCGGTCCGGCGGGATGCACGTCAGCAGGCACCGGCGGCGGCATCGAGGTGCCGGGCCAGATCGAGCCACGAGGCCGGCGGCACGGCTTCAGCGCGGGCGTCGGCCGGCAGGCCCCGCTCGACGAGGAAGTCCCGGACCACCTCGCGCCAGGGGCCGAGGTTGCCGGCGAGGGTCTTGCGGCGGTGCCCAAAGCCACGGAAGAGCCACGGTTCGAAGCTCGCGACTTCGGTGGCCCCCAGCGGCGCGCGAGGATCGATGCTCACGGTCAATGCCGCGGAATGCACCTTGGGCCTCGGCCGGAAGTAGGAAGGCGGCAGCGCCATCGCCTCTCGCAGCTCGCCCCGAAGCTGGCTGATCACCGCCAGGGGGCCATAAGCCTTGGTGCCCGGCCGGGCGAGAAAGCGATCGACGACCTCTTTCTGGAGCACCACCTGGAGGTCCACCAGCGCCGGGACCCGCAGCAGGCGCCGCACCACTGCGGTGCCCACGTTGTAGGGCAGGTTGCCGATCACCCGGAAGGCCCCCCCGAGTTCGGCGCCCAGGGCATCGAAATCGGTCTCGAGGGCATCGGCGAGCCGGACCTCGCAGCCCGGTCGCCCGGCGAGACTCCCTCTGACTTCGGCCTCGAGCAGGGGGTCGATTTCGAGGGCCACCAGCCGGGTGACCCGACAAGCCAGGTGGCCGGTCAGGGCGCCGCGCCCCGGGCCGATCTCCACCACCGGCAAGGTCCGCCGGGCTTCGGGTACCTGGTCGAGGAAGAGGTCCACCAGCCGCCGGGCCACCGCTGGCGAGGCGAGAAAGTTCTGCCCCCAGCGCCGGCGGGCCGGCGGCCAGGGTCTCGACGGGCGAGGGGACATGGTCGGTACCTCGGGCAGCACGGCGGGAGCGCCGGCTGAAACGATTATGGATCAAGCCGCCGGACCCGTGGGGTCCACCAGTCGCTGGGGATCGACCACCAGCGCCAGGCCTCCCTCGGGTAACACGGCCGCCCCGCTCCAGGGCCCCTGGCGATCGAGAGGCGGCCCCAGGGAACGGACGATCAGCTCCTGCCGTCCGGCCACCTGATCGACTTGCAGGCCCACCTGCCCGCCCTCGCGATCGATCACCAGGCGGGCTGCACCCGGGTTCTTCGAACCGGGAGCGGCCAGGCCCAGCCGCTCGGCCAGGGTTCCCCCGTCCTCGACAGGAGGATGATCACCGACTGCCGGCGAGGAGCCGCCGTCGAGCACCCGGCGGACGGTGTTCACGGGTACCGCGAAGCGATGCTCGCCGCAGCGGACCAGGAAGACATCGACCAGGGCGACCCGGGTGGGAATCTCGAAGCTGGCGGCAAAGCCCTGGCC
>JALTMS010000323.1 GCA_027001345.1 Acidobacteriota bacterium
GAGATGGGCCGGCTGGCTGATGGCCGGCCCATCTCCGCGACAGGCTCAGACGCAGGCGGGGCCAGCGAGCCCACCAGATCACCCAGCAGAGCAGACCGTAGCCCAGGCCGACGAGGGCCAGGCCCACCAGCAGGGGATTCCAGGCCATGGCCTGCCAGAGGTGTCCGGCACGCAGGGCGAGCAGACCGCGGCTCACCCCGCAGGAAGGACAGGGCAAACCGGTCCAGGCATGGAAGCGGCAGGGGGGAAGCCAGGAGACGAAGGCCTCGAGGGGGAGCAGCAGTGCGACGGCCAGCGCGGCGGCGCTGAGCAGGGCCAGCGCGATCTCCCACTGCGCTCCGGGAGCCGTCGCCGGAATCAGCCGCCAGCTCAGCGGGCCGAGAGTTCCGCGAGGGAGAGGGGCCGAAGACGAGGAGAGGCGAGCCATCACCTCCATCCTACCCCCGGGCGGCTTGACCCTGCTCCCCGCCCCTCCTACCGTTGTCCGACAATCGTATCCGGAGCGGAAATGGCCTTCTGGAAGACCCTGGGCGAAGACCTCCATGTGGTCTTCGAGAGAGATCCGGCAGCTCGTACGAGGCTGGAAGTCACCCTGTGCTATCCCGGGGTGCATGCCCTGTGGCTGCATCGGCTGGCCCACGGCCTCTGGCGGCGGGGAATGGTGTTGCTGCCGCGTCTGCTGTCTCACACGGCCCGCTTCCTCACCGGCATCGAGATCCACCCGGCGGCCCGCATCGGCCACCGGGTGTTCATCGACCACGGGGCCGGGGTGGTGATCGGCGAGACCGCCGAGGTGGGTGACAACTGCGTGCTCTACCAGGGCGTGACCCTCGGCGGCGTCAGCCTGCTCAAGGAAAAGCGGCACCCGACCCTCGAGGACCACGTGGTGGTGGGGGCGGGAGCAAAGATCCTCGGCCCGATCCGCGTCGGCCACGGAGCACGAATCGGTGCCAACTCGGTGGTGATTCGCGACGTGGAAGCGGGAGCCACGGTGGTCGGCATCCCGGCCCGCCAGGTTCAGCGGCGGGATCCACGGGCCGCGGAGACCATCACCCTGCACCACGAACGCATTCCCGACCCCGTGCTCGAAGCGCTGGCCGAGATGCAGCGCCGCATCGACGCCCTCGAGCGCGAGTCGAGCACCGACCCGGAGGCTTCCCCGTGACCCAGCCAGCAGCCGATCCCCCTCCCCACTCTCCCCAGGCCTCCCAGGTCGTGATGACCGAACTGGTGCTCCCCGCCGACACCAACAACTACGGCCACATCTTCGGCGGCCGGGTACTGGCCCTGGCGGACAAGTGCGCGGCGATGGCCGCCATGCGCCACTGCCGTCTGCCGGTGGTCACCGCGTCGTTCGACCGGGTGGACTTCCTCCGCCCGGTGATGGCGGGAATGATCGTGATCCTCAGCGGAGTGGTCAATGCCACCTTCCGCACCTCCCTCGAAGTCGGGGTGACGGTAGTTGCCGAAGACCCCGTCACCGGCCAGCGGGCTCAGGCCTGCCGCGCCCTGGTCACCCTGGGGGCAATCGACGCTTCCGGCCGCAGCGTTCCCGTCCCGCCCCTCGAGCCCCAAACCGACGAGGAACGACAGCGCGCCGAGCGGGCGCGGCAGCGGCGGGAGATTCGCCTGCGCCAGCGTTCCTGAACGCGCGCCACCAGCCACCGAGTTCACCCGATACACCGTGGAGCGAAGAATGTTTATGTGACTTTTTCGCCCCGTTTTGAGCCCTTCGCCAGAGGTCTGGAGGACGCGTCGCGGTCGATCGCCCCGATATTTCCGTCGTACTATCGCCTCAGAGAAGGCAAACACATTCTTCGCTCCACGGTGCGTCCTATACTGTGGGCAGTGGTCACGGGCCCTGGGAGTGAGGCCCCGTCCAGCAGGGGGCCCGAGAGGTGATGCCATGAACAAGCGCCTGATCGTTCCGTTGCTCGCTCTCGCAGCCGTCTTGCTTCCCTCTCTCGGAGGGGAGCAGCCGGCACCTTCAGCAGCCCGCACCGAAGCCGATGTACGCGTGCTGCAAGCTGCGGTGACCGTCCGCGCCTCCGACAAGAGCGGAAAGACGCTGACCGGGCTGACGCCGTGGAATTTCGAAATTCGTCTCGACGGCCGTCGCCTCCGGCCCGGAGAGGAGGTGAGCATCGATCCGGTGTGTGCCGGGACCGGTGCCGCGCCCGCCGCGGCGGGTGATCAGCGGCCGGTGTTGATCTTCGTCGATTTCAACTACCTCGATGCCGCCGGCCGACAAGCGGTCGCGACAGCCATCGAAGACCTCGCCGAGCGTCTCGTGCGACACCCGGAAGGCGACATTCCGGGGCTGCGGTACAAGGTCTTCGCCATCGCCCGGGGCGTCCGGGAGTTGACCGATGGCCTGACGCGGGATCCAGTGATGCTACGGCGGGTCGCCGCGGCCATTCGGAGCACCCACTACCGCAACGGCGATGACGCGGGACCGGACACCGGCCCGGGCAAGCTGCTGACCAGCATCATCGACCCGAACGCTCCCGTCGAGAATCAGGGTCAGGACCCGGAGTTGAGCAATCGAGCCGACCACTCGGGCTTCGCCCTGCGACCGGAAACGAGCAGTGACGCGACGCTCTTCGTTCGAGGCAGGGGAGGCGTCATCGCTCGCCCTGCCAAACCCAGCTACGACGACTCCCCCAAGCAGAAAGAGATCAAGGCACGGCGACCGATAACGCTCGAGGACGCGGGCATGCTGAAGATGACCGCCCGATTGCGGCAGCAAGAGGCCGAGCGCGATGCCCTGGCCAGCTATGACGCTACCGCCTCGATCGAGGCGATCCGAACTGTGCTGCTGGCCCATGCCGATCTCCCCGGACGCAAGGCGGTGGTGCTCTACAGCTCCAATGCCTTCGACGTCGCTCGCCAGGAGCGTCTGCAAGTCGCCATCGAGAGCTTGCAACCCCTGTTCAATGGCCTGTATGTCTTCTGGACAGCCGATGCCGCCGGACTCGCGCCCCAGTCCAGCACCCGCTCCCCCCTGCTCAGCGCTCTGGCGGCCGACAGCGGCGGAGGCAGCGTGCGTCGCAGCAGTGGACTCGGCCGGGCGATCGAAAGTGCCGAACAATCCCTGGCCTGCTATTACCTGCTCACCGTCAGGCTGCCGGCCACCGAGAGCAACAGCCGGGAACACCGACTCGAGGTCGAACTCGATACCCAGCGTTTTCCCGAGCTGTGGGGCGCGCGGGTGATCGAGGCTACCGGCCTCGATCACCTCGGCCGCAGCACCCAGCGCCTCGAGGGTCTCAGCGCCCCCCTGCTGGCACCCGACGCCTTCCACGAAATGGAGCTGCGCGCGACCCTCGACGGGCCCTACTGGAGCGACGGGGATCCCTTCGCGGTGGTCCAGGCGCGGCTACCGCTCGACCAGCTCGAGGCGGGTACGACGAGCCGACTGCGGCTCGAAATGGTGGTCACCCGCGACGCGGCGGAATACGCCGCTCCCCTCTGCCACTACGCCACCCCCCTGCAGCAGCCGGTGATGGTCTCCGGCAACCTCCATCCCCTGCGCCGGGAGCACGGGGAGATCGTCATGGACATGCCCTGCCCGCTGCCCCGCTCGGGCTCGTACACGGCGACAGTGGCGCTGACCGACCTGGGCACCGGGCGGATCGCAGCGGCGCGGGATCGGGTGCGGATCGAGCTGTCGGCCCTCGGCGCCCAGTCGACGCGCATCGCCCGACTGGCCACCCACTCGCCGGCGGATGTGGTGTGGAATCCCAGCCGGCGCTGGGCGACGCCCTACACCTCCTGGCCGGTGTGGCGACTGCGAGACGGCGACCGAGAGATCGCCAGAGAGGAAGAGGTCGTCATCCGCTACCTGACCTGTCCCGACAAGGAACAGAAAGGCTGGCTGCTGCGCTGGGACGAACAGGGACGCCCGGAGGTGCTACCCGTCGAGCAGGTCCGGCACGTGGCACTGACCGTCGAGGCTCCGTTGCTGGCGATCCCCGGCTGTACGACTCGCGCCGTGGCCTTCCCGCCCTTCAGCCTGGCCGCGGGTGACTACCGCTTCGTCCTCGCCGACCCGGAAATCAGCGCCGAGCAGGTGCTCGCTGCTCACGCGACGAGCGGAGCCGACGAGGTCACCTCCCCGCGCACGATCTCTTTCGAACTCCGGGATCGGCATCCGTGAAGGGATCATTCACGGGTTGACGCTGTTTCCATCCGACGGTCCCACGAACCGTACCGCATCCCGGGACAGGCCGCTGGCAGGACCCCACGCGTCGAGGATGCACCGAGCCCGGTCGAGCATCGCCGGATCGCCCTGCACTTCCACCGGAGCCGCGGCGCCAGAGCGCAGCTCGCGGCGGGCCCGGCGAAGGGCCGCCCGGGCCCGGTAGCCGATCGTCGGCCGGCGACCGTGATCACAGGTCTCGCACGGGGTGGTGAAGGTCTCGGTCACCGACGGACCCCGGCGCTGGCGGGTGATCTGGGCCAGGCAGAACTCGGTCAGGGGCAAGAGCCGGTGACGCACTCGATCGGTGGCCAGGGCCTCCAGCAGCGCCTGGCCCACTTCTCGGCGTGAGGCGCTCAGACGCATGTCGATGAAATCGATGACGATCAGACCCGCCAGATTGCGCAGCACGATCTCCCGGGCCGCCGCGGCGGCCGCCTCCAGATTGGTGCGCAAAGCGGTCTGTTCCAGATCCCCCTGGTCCATGTCGTGTCCCGAGTTGACGTCGATGGTCACCATCGCCTCGGTG
>JALTMS010000324.1 GCA_027001345.1 Acidobacteriota bacterium
CTCTGGCTCGAAGCGATGCCCGTGCCGCTCAGCGCGTCGAGGTGCAGCCGGCCGCGCTGCCGGGGCCGGCTGCACCTCGACGCGCTGAGCGGCACGGGCGTCGCTTCGAGCCAGAGCGCTGAGTACGAGCACGGCCGTCGCCGCGAGCGCGGCGCTCCACCAGGTATCGGACATGGCTTGATCCCCTTTCCAGCGCAAGCGCTTGCAATCCGGATGCCCGGACAGCCCCGCCCGATGGCGGCTGCAGCCGAACCCCATCGAGACAGCAGGCGATCACGAATTGGGAATCGGAGTTGCTGCCTCGGTGCGGAACAGATCCGGGTGCGGTTATTCACGGCGTGAATAAAAGCGCCGTCGGCTGCGCGCGGCGGGAGTTCGCCGTAGTTTCCCGGGCCAGGAGGATGGATTGATGGCTTGGTTGCGATCTTGGACCGTCCCGGGGGCGGTGTTCTTCTCGTTGGCTTTTTCGTGGGCCGCCGTTGTGCCGGGACCGGACCGGGCTCTGCATGAGGATCCCGGCGCCGACCGACGGCAGGTCGAGCCCTCGGTGGCCACCGATCCCGGCGATCCCCTGCACCTGGTGGCCGCCTCCGAAGACAACGTCGCGGTGACCTTCGACCAGCCGCAGATTCGAGTCTATCTCTCTCGCGATGGTGGCGAGAGCTGGTCATCGTCACAGCTCCCGCAGGGTCAGACGCGCAAGCGCGAAGAGCCCTCGGTGACCTTCTGCGCCGACGGGACGGTCTACGTCTGCATGCGGGAATTCGGCGGAGCCGGCGAAGACCAGTCCTTTCCGGTGTTTCGTTCGCTCGATGGCGGGCAGAGCTGGGAAGAGCGCACACCGGCCCAGGTCTCCCCCGGCGCTCGCGCCTATCCGTCGATCGTCTGCGACGACAGCGGCGGCGCCTACACCGGACGCCTGCACGTGCGCTACGTCAGCGTGGGCAAGATCTACGCCGTGTACTCCGACGACCAGGCCGCGAGCTGGTCCGATCCGGTCAAGGTTTTCCCGACCGGCGAGTTCGCCTCGAATTTTCCGGGCCAGATGGTCGTCGGGCCGTCCGGCGACGTCTGGATCGGCTACATCAAGCAGACCGCGCCGAGCGAGATTCGCACGGTGGTCTCCTGGGACGGCGGCGTGACGTGGGATCCGCCGGAAACCGTCAGTCGGGTGACCGAAGTCGTCGGCCAGCCCAAGGTGGACTACTACCGCAGCTCCCAGCCGACCCTGGCGATCGATCGCAGCGGCGGGCCGGGGCACGGTAAGGCCCACGTGGTGTTCTCCGATGCCACCACGGGGGATTCCGACCTGCTCTACTCCCAGCGGGACGAGGTTCTCGGCTGGTTCCCACCGGTTCGGCTCAACGACGATGCGGAGGGCAACGGCAAGGACCAGGACTTTCCGCGCATGGTGATCGATCCGCGCGGCGTGGTCCGTGTCGTCTGGCTCGACCACAGGAACGATCCGGGGGACGGTTCGATCGAGGTCTGGGGCAAGTTGTCCCGCGACGGAGGACAGAATTTCGAAGCGGATTTCCAGATCAGTGACCGATCGTTTCTCGCCCCGACCGGATCGAAGGCCTTTCTCGGTGACTACATCGGTCTGACGGCTTCGGATTTCGTCTCCCGGCCGCTGTGGCCCGATCGTCGCTCGGATGAGGGTGACATCTACACCGCGGTGATCCGTGATTTTCCCCTCGACGAGGTCGGTGGTGTGCGGGTCACTCGGGGTGCCGGGACGACCGTCTCCTGGACCAGTCTCGATCCGGTGCACGGCCCCGAGACCGTCTACGCGATGGTCAGCGGCGCGCTGGCCGATCTCGCGGCGGACGGGGGATACCTCGGCGCCGGCTGCCTGCAGAGCGACATTCCCGACACGCCCTACGTCGATACTCGTCCCGATCCTTCCGCCGGCGAGGGGGTGTACTACATCTTGCAAGCGCGGAAGGCCGACGAGCGGGGCTCGTTCGGAGCGGCGACCTCACCGGATGCGCGGGTGCGCCTGGATCTCGCTCCCCCCTGCGCTCCCTGATCTCGGGATCGCGGGCCGTTCGAGAATCTCGGCGGTCGCTCCGATACAATCCCCTCCCATGAGTCGAACGTCTCGTCGTGGGTCCGAGATCGAGCCTTACCTGGTCGACGAAAGTCGCCTCGGGGGCGGTTGCGCCGAGGAGGTGGGCTGGCCGAGCAGCGCGGAGGAAGCTGCCGCGATGCTCGCTGCGTGGAACGCGCGGGAGCTACCCGTGACCGTCTCCGGGGGCGGGACCGGAGTCGTCGGTGGGCGGGTGCCCCGGGGGGGTGCCGTGCTGGCCACCGATCGCCTGAACCGAGTGCTGGACCTGCGGCCGGTGGAGGGCGGAGCCCTGCTGCGGGTGCAGGCGGGGGTCAGCCTGGCCGAGGTGCAGCGGGTAGCGGCCGAGGCGGGACTGCTCTACCCGCCGGACCCCACCGAGACCGGCTGCCTGATCGGCGGCAACCTGGCGACCAACGCTTCCGGGGCCCGCTCGCTGCGCTTCGGGTCCACCCGCCGCTGGGTCGAGGCGGTGCGGGTGGCGCTGGTGGACGGATCGAGCGGGTGGGTCCGGCGTGGGGATCTGCCCCTGGTGGGGGCGTCGGTGGTCTGCGATCTGTTCGAGGGGCGGCAGATCGCCCTTCCCGTACCGCGCTGGCGCCTGCCGGCCACCACCAAGTGCACGGCGGGCTACCACTCGTCGGAGGGGATGGACCTGGTGGACCTGCTGGTGGGTTCCGAGGGCACGCTCTGCGTGTTTCTCGAGGCGGAATTGCGAGTGCTGGCGGCACCGGCAGAGATCCTTTCGGGGCTGTTGTTCTTCGAGCAGGAGGCACGGGCCTTCGACTTCGTGGGGGCGGCGCGGCGCGCGTTGCAGCCCTGGGCGCTGGAGTTGATCGGCGCGGAGGCGCTGGCGCTGCTGCGCGAGCAGGGGACGGCCATCCCGGCCGGGGCCCGTGCGGCGATTTTCTTCGAGCAGGGCATCGCGGCTGCCGAGGCTGATCGACGGGACGATCACTGGGAGGCGTGGCTCGCCCTGGCCGAGCGCAGCGGCGCGGCGACGGAGTCCTGGCTGGCGGACAGCGCCGCCGACGATCGTCGTTTTCGCGATCTGCGCCACGCGATTCCGGCGACGATCAACGAGACGCTGAGCCGCCGCGGCGTGCGCAAGGTGAGCACCGACACCGCCGTGCCGCGGGGGCGGGCCCCGGAATTGATTCGCCGCTACCGGCGGCGCCTCGACGAGCAGGGTTTCGAGTACGTGGTCTTCGGGCACGCAGGGGACGATCACGTACACGTCAACATCCTGCCCCGGGATGCGGAACAGATGCCCCGGATCGAGAGCGTGTACCGGGAGATGGTGGAGATCGCCGCAGAGATGGGCGGTGCGGTGGCCGCCGAGCACGGCCTGGGCAAGGTCAAGAACTGGGCCCTGCCGATTCAGTACGGACCCCAGGTGATCGAGCGCATGGAGCATCTGCGACGGGTCTTCGATCCCGCCCTGCGCCTCGGCCGCGGCACGCTCTTTCCCGATCCGGCGGATGGCGATCCGGCAGAGCCTTCGTGAGCCGACGTCTGCGAGCCCTGCGTGGAGGAATCCTCACCGCCCACCCGGGTGGGCAGGTGACGTACCGGCGCGACGGTCTGCTGGTCTTCGACGAACGAGGGCGGATCGTCCACGCGGGGGCGGCGAGTCGGCGCTGGGCTCGAGCACGGTGGGTAGGTGGCTCGCCGCGGGCACTGGTGGCGGCGGCGTTCTGGGATCCCCACGTGCACCTGCCCCAGCTTCCCATCGCGGGTCGCTACCACGAATCCCTCGAGTGCTGGCTCGAGCGCCGGGCCTTTCCGGCGGAGCTGCGGCACGCGGGTCGGGCCGTGGCACGGGAGGGCAGCGAGGCGTTCTGTGCGGCGCTGGTGGCGGCGGGCACCGCCGGGGCAGGGGTGTTCACCGCACCCTTCGCCCACGGCCCCGCGCTGGCGCTGGAGGCCGCGAGGCGATGGGGGGTGGCGATGCGTGCCGGCGCGCCGCTGATCGAACACGGGGCCCCCGCGGCGTTGTGCCACCGCGGGCCGTGGTGGATGCGCCGGCTGGAGCAGGCCGATGAGGAGTTCGGGGCGCGAGCGGCGGTGGTGCCACGCTATGCCCTGTCCTGCACCGAGGCGCTGTTGCGCCGGGTCGGCGCCTGGGTCCGCGGCCGCCGACGGTGGGTCCTGACTCACATCGCCGAGACGCGGGAGGAGGTGCGGCAGGCGGCGCGGCGCTTCGGCGGGCGGAGCATCGCACAGCTGTTCGACGACTGCGGCCTGCTCACTCCGCGCACGCTGCTGGCCCATGGGGTGTGGCTCGAGTCGGCTGAACTGGAGCTGCTGCGCCGGCGGCGGAGCTGGATCGTGCACTGCCCGACGTCCAACACCGCTCTGGGCAGCGGAAGGATGCGGCTCGAGGCGCTGCGCGAGGCCGGGGTGCGCTGGGCGCTGGCCAGCGACGTGGGGGCGGGGCCCCGGCTGAGCCTGCTGGACGTGATGCGCGAGGCTCTGGAGGTGCATCGAGGGCATGCGCGGCTCGATCCCGCCGAGGTCTACTACCGGGCGAGCCTGGCCGGAGCCGAGGCCCTGGGTCTGGCGTGCTGCCCGGTGGCCGCGTTCCTGGACCGGGAGCTGAACGAGGTGCTCGGCGTGGACGGCGAGGACGAGTTCGCCTACTAC
>JALTMS010000325.1:0-1820 GCA_027001345.1 Acidobacteriota bacterium
CTACCTTGCTACCGGCGCCAACTATACCCCCCCCCCCCCTGTCAATACCCCATGCGTGCCTTCATTCGGACTCGAAAGTAGACCTCCGTTCTTTCCTATTCTCAACTTACAATGAATTGACTCGGAAACAGGGACGGGTTCCGTACACACAAGAATGCCGATAGGGCCGGGCCGGCGCTTCCGCTTGCACCGCCGAGGCTTCCCAGAGTCGGCCGCCGGCCAGGCCAGGCGGCAGCTCGGCAAGCACTGCCTTCTCGAACACCTGCGCTGTCTGCGTCGGCTTGAGGGCCGGATCCCGGAGCCGGTGGTCCTCGACGGCCTGCGGGCCTACGCCACCAGAGACCGTTCGAGCCGGTGGACCTCGACAGCATGAGCTGCTGCGAGAGCGACTTCGCGCTCCACGTCGCCGCAGCGCCCCTGCGGCGCTCGAGGGTCGGTCTTCGTAAACGAGTCCACGGCTGAGGACTGAAAGCAGACAAGACAGTTCGTCCAACACGAGGCGCGAGTCCACAGCTGCGGACTCGCTTTCCCTTTCCGCGAAACCGGCTTTCCAGCCCTGCCGTCTCCGTCCTCTTCGCCTCTCGAGGCAAGAAGCGCGCCACGCCACAGCGCCTGGGTCCAGCGCGATCTTTTCGGACCACCTCAGTCCGGTTGAAGTGCTGCGCCCGCCGGTTCTGAGAAGCCGGGAGCGCAAGGCGAAGATCAGGAAAACGGCTCGGTGGCGAAAGAGTCGAAGATCGGCATGTCGTGCCGCAGGCCGTAGAGCCTCCAGATGGCGCCGGAGAAAGTTTCCTGCAGGTAACGACCGCCGATGCGGATCGGCAGGGCGTCGATCTCCACGGTGGGAGAGACCGCCAGCCGCAGCAGATATTCGATCAGGTAGGAGGCATTGCGCGCAATGCGCCCGGTGTAGGTGGTATCGTTGCGCTGGGAGAGGATGCGTTCTTCGTGCATCGAGCGGCCGAACTCGGACTCGACCAGTTCGTCGAAGGTGGTCAGGATGACCTCGGCCCGTACGCTGCGGGCGCCGGACTCCACGTAGGGGACGAAATCGCGGGCCAGCACGTCGGTGTCGAGCCCGCGGCCGGTGGCAAAGTCCCAGTGGTGTCCTCTCATGCAGTCGATGATCTCTCCCGGGGGCGGCAGCTCGATATCGACCAGCAGGTTGATGTCGTTGTAGGTGCCGGCATGGATCTCTTTCTGCACGCGCAGCACCCGTGGGTGGGAATCGATGGCCCGCTGGAAGCGCTCGAGCTGGGATTCGGAACCCACCAGCTTGAGGCCGATCAGATCGTCGATGCGCAGTTGCTCGGGTTCGAAGCGCAGGCTGCCGTCTTCGAGGGCCAGTCCGAGGCGTTGTTCGGCGGCGGCGAAATCGCTGCCCGCATCTCGCAGAGCGCTCGTCAAGGCCGTCGCCACCCGTCGTGATGCCTTGTCCGCCACCCGACGTATCCGCTTGACCCGGATCATGCCGCGAATCTCCCCCTGCTCGCCGGTGAAGAGGCTGACGTCGGCCGGTGTACCGGGGAAGAAATCGTCGGGGCGTTGGCGATAGCGAGTGAAGAGTTCCCGTTGCCTCGGGCTGGGTGTGGTGCACGAGGAGACGATCGCTTGCCTCAGCTCGTCCTTCACGCGCAGGCGATGGACACAGACCGGGCCGAGGCCGAGCTGCCTGGAGACGTCCCGCAACAGAGCGCGGGCCACAGGCGCCGAGATCAAGTTCTCGTAAATCAATACCTGGGTGACGAAGCGGCCGTCGCCAGGCTCGAGACGGCCGCTTCGTCGCCCAGGTATTGATTTACGAGAACTTGATCTCGGCG
>JALTMS010000325.1:1830-4712 GCA_027001345.1 Acidobacteriota bacterium
CCCCGTGTCCCTGACCGGGATCGTCCTCCGCGATCGTCTGTTCGAGGTCGCCACCCGATGGTTCGCCGGCCGTCTCGAGCCTGGCGACGGCCGGCGAACCATCGGGTGGCGATCTCGAACAGACGATCGCGGTGGACGATCCCGGTCAGGTACACGGGGGCCTTCCTTGCTCGGAGAAGTTGCGCGGGAAGGCTATTCCACCACGGGCGGCGGTGGGGAGCAATCCGGTTCCGCCGGCCCTCGCGACGGCGAGCCGAAGCTCGTCAGCAGCACCACGCCCAGTGCCGGCCAGTCGATCAGGATCTTCAGGATCAGGGCGAAGAACAGGCCGACGATCAGACCCACCAGTCCGAAGAAGAACGGCAGCGTGGAGAGTAGCAGGTAGGGCACGAAACCGAGCGCCAGGCCGCCGAGCACCGACATCTTCCAGCCGAAGCCGAGGCCGATCTGCCGCCCGATCAGGTAGAGCACGCCCGCGCGGCCGAACATGCGCACGAAGACGAAGAGGAAGAAGACCAGGGGAATCAGTGGCAGGCCCACCATCGACATGGCGAGCAGGGCATAGATCACCAGCACGGCGGCGTGAGCGAGGAATCCGATCAGCAGGGCCAGTCCGAGGTTGGGCCCGAGGGCATCGCCGATCGTCTTGACCCGTTCGCTGGCAATCGCGGCGATCAGCAGCAGCACGACGAAGATCACCAGCACGTGGATCAGCGTCAGCCAGCCGAGAATCGAGGTCAGCGCGGAGAACGGGCCCCGCAGGCCAGCGACGGGGAAGGGTGCGGGCACCTTCACCCGGCTGCCCCCGACCTGCACGTCCGGGGCATCGGTGCCGCTGAACACCGTGACCATGTCGCCGCCGATGTCCACGCCGGCTTCGACGACCACCGTCGAGCCCACGGCCACCAGGTCGCCGTCCACCGAGGCGCGGATCTCGGCGTTGCCGCCGATGATCACCAGGTCCCCGCTGACCGGTCCGTCGAGGGTCAGCGTGCAGCCGATGCAGACCAGTTCCCCTTCCACGCGCTGATCGGCGGTGATGTGGATTTCGTCGAAGATGTGGCTCTGAGGGCCGAGGACGAGGATCTCGCTCGCGGCGCTGTCGGCGGCGTCTGCGCTGCCATCCGAATCGGCTTGCTGGGCCCAGGCGCCGGGCAGACCGGCGCCGAGCAGGAGGCCGGCCGCCAGCAGCAGCCAGCTCCGAGATTGAAAGGTGCGGCGGCGGGAATTGCGGCGGTCATTGTGCTCGATCATCGCTTCTCCTCGGTGTGCTCGAAGGATGGAGTTCGCAAATCACGGAGCACGATCAGGGCGATCGTGCCGACCATCAACGCCACTCCGGTCAGGGTCAGGGCGGCCAGGGGCTCGCTGGCGGCTTCCAGCACCCGGCCGAGAACCTGCAAGGCGCCGAGGCCCACGGCGACGGCGGCGTGCAGCAATCCATCGAGCAGCGTCCACACCGGCTCGAAGAAGAGCCGCCACCGATCGGGACCACCGGCAAGGACGCCGACCCGGCCCTCCACCTGGGGCCAGAGGGTGAGCAGACGCACCGTTGCCGCGGCGGCGCCGGCCAACGCTGCCAGGGCGACGAGGCCCGCTCGCCGTCGGGTGCTCCGCTGCTGGCGTCGGCGCATCTCGATGGCCTCGGTGGCGATGGCGACTCGGGCGCTGACATCGACCCGCGGGGCGGCCTCGGCGCGCAGGCGGGTGCCGGCGTCGATCAGGCAGCGTTCGATCTCCAGCCGGGTGGCGCAGGCCGCGCACCTCCGGGCATGGGCCGCCAGTGCTTCGGCCCGGCGGCCGCGAAGGCGGCCCTCGCGCCAGGCGGGCAGATCGATGCAGAATTCGTCACAGCGCAAGGGACACCCCCTGTCCGAAGTAGTCCGGATAGCGCTCGCTGAGAATGCGCGCCAGGGCGCGACGGCCCCGCATCAGTCGAACCTTCATCGTATTCTCGCGTAGCCCCAACATCTCGGCCGCGGTTCTCAGGGGCTGGCCTTCGATGTAGACGAGAAAGAGGGGCTGTCGATAGAGGGGATCGAGTTCGGCCAGAGCGGTGCGGAGCAGTTGGGCCCGTTCGCGTCGCTCGAGGCGCTGCTCGGCGCCACCGGGGGCGATGGACTGGTCTTCCGCGAAGTCCCCGCAGGGAATCTCCCGGCGCTTGCGCTGCCGATCCATCACATGGTTGGCCGCCACCCGGTAGAGCCAGGTGGAAAAGGCATGATCCGGTCGGTACCGGGCGAGATTCTCGTAGACCTTGATGAAGACCTCGCTGACCACGTCTTCGATCTCCTCCCGCGGCGTGCCGTAGCGCCAGGCCACTGCGGCCACCAGGTCCTGATGTCGTCGGACCAGCTCGGTGAAGGCTTCGGTCTGGCCGGAGAGCGCTGACTTCACCAGCCGATGGTCCTGGTCGGGACGCTCCCCCACGGGCTTCTCCTCACGTGCGGGGGATGAAACGGACGAGCTGCGCCCGGGTTTCACCCGTCCGCGAGTTGCTGTCCGCCGGGGGGACCGACGGCCAGCAGCACCCCGGCCTCCAGGCGGACGGTGGCCCGCTCGCCGGTCATCACATTGCTCATCCCCCGGGAGTCGCCATGGGCCAGAGTCTGGCGATCGAGAGGGAAACGCAGCCCGCTGGTGGCTACGGCCCGAGCCTCGCCCCCCAGGGGCAGCAACGAGACCGATCGGCCCGGGCGCCCACTCAGTTCCAGCAGCCGGCCAGGACGCAGCCAGTACAGCGACTGCTCCTCGCCCGGGGCCTGGATGCGCGCCGCTGCGTAGGCTGGCCGCGCCGGCAGCAGAACGTTGGCCAGGCTGTGGTCCCAGCGACCGCCCAGCACGCCGAACAGGTCGATTTCCTCCGCGCCCCGATTCAGCGC
>JALTMS010000326.1 GCA_027001345.1 Acidobacteriota bacterium
GGCATGCACGCTCGTCCCGCCGGGCAGCGGCAGGGCGATCGAGGACAGGGCAAAGGCCACCGCCGTGGCCGCGGCGAGCCGGGGCAGGCTGCGCTCGTCCACTTCGCGTCGCAGGCGGCGGAGGGCCACGATCCACGCCGGCACCGCCGCTGCCCACAGGGGCAGGTAGAAGCGTGGGGCGAGGAAGCCGTCGGGGACGTGCACTACTCCGCCCGGCGTCGCCGCAGCAGCAGGCTGGCGACGCCGAAGACCCCCAGCAAGTAGCCCAGAGCCGACACGCCGACGGCCCAGCGGCGTCCCGGGAGCTGGTCACCCGTGGCCGGGGCGCCGGAGGGCGTCTCGGAGGCTCCGAGGTCCAGGGGCAGCACCACGCCGTGGCCGTCGGGGCTCTCGGCTCGCAACTGGTAGTGCCCGGGGGCGGGAGGCGGGAAGGCCAGCCGGCCCCGGGCGTCGGTGCGCCCTTCGATGATCGGCTGCCCGGATGCGGGATCGCGCAGCTCCCAGGGTTGGCCCGCGAAGGGCTGGCCGTCGTCGGTCTGGAGGGTGACGATCCAGGTCTCGCCCCGGCTCAGGACGTGCTGGACTTCGTGGGCCCCGGCGGGCGTCGCGGCCAGCAGCAGGGCGATCAGAACGGCGAGTCTCATCTGGCTCATGCAAACCCCTCGATTCTCGGTGGGCGGGGGCCGGTCAGTGTTACGAAGAAATGCATCGTAACACGACCTCCCGGAGCCGCGGGAGCGTGGGGCGGGATCGGAGCCCGGAAAACTCTGGTTCAGGAGTCGACGAGGTCTGCCGATAGGGAGTTGTAAGGAGAAGTCCATGGTTCAGATTGCGTCGGCGGATGTCGCCGCCCCTCTTCCACTGCCGTCCTCGCCCGCGCATCTGCGGGAGCTACGCAAGGCTCTCGACGATCTGCGACGGGGCGAACTCGAGCGGGCTCGGCGACGGCTGGCGCGTCTGCACCGGCGATGT
Organism: Acidobacteriota bacterium; assembly: GCA_027001345.1. Classification (GTDB taxonomy): domain Bacteria; phylum Acidobacteriota; class Polarisedimenticolia; order J045; family J045; genus JALTMS01. The sequence goes on from JALTMS010000326.1 coordinate 973, forward strand.
CCGAAGCAGCCGGCACCGGCCTACTTTCTCGCGCTGGCATTGCTGCGCGCGGGGGATGACGAGGCCGCCATGGCCCCCCTCGAGGCTGCTGCTGCCGCGGCTTCCGCCAGTGGAGAGGTGCAGGAACTGCTCGGCCATCTGCACCGGCGGCGGGGAGAGATCACCGAGGCCGCCAGGGCCTATCGCCGGGCACTGGCAGCCGATCCCGCTCGCCATGCAGCGGCCCATGGCCTGGGCATCTGCTGCTTTCGTTCGGGCTGCGAGCGGCAGGCGGTCGAGCCCCTGCGCCGAGCGGTGGCCCTCTGCCCCGGCGAGCCGCGCTATTTGCGGGATCTGGGCACGGCACTGATCTTCGCCGGTCACCCCGATCAGGCGGTCGAGGCTCTCGAGCAGGCGCGCGCCGGCGGGCTGGGCGCTCCCGGTCTGGCCAACCTGGGCTGGGCTCACGAGTTGCTGGGGCACGACGAGCAGGCCTGGCGCTACTACCGGGAGGCCCTGGCCCTCGACGAGGGGGTCACCTCGCCCTACTACAAGATGGCCCGTCGGGGGCGTTACGACGATGCCGAGCACCTCGAGTCGCTTCTCGAGCGCCTGGCCGACGATGCCGCGGCACGTGTCGAAGTGCACTTCGCCCTGGGAGAGATCTATCACCGGCGGGGAGACGCGTCCGAGGCTTTCGAGCACTTCCACCGGGGCAACCGCCTGGCGGGGGTCCACCACGATCGGCGCGCTCGCTCACTGTTGACTCTGGCGCCCACCGTCTTCGCCGGCCGGGAGTTCTTTGCCGAGCGCCGCTGGTCCGATGCGGGGGAGGGCAGGGTGTTCATCATCGGCATGCCCCGCTCGGGGACCTCCCTGGTCGAGCAGATTCTCGCTGCCCATCCCCGGGTTCACGCCCTTGGTGAGAATCTCTTCTTCGGGGACACGGCGCTTGCCCTCGGTCAGCGGAGCGGCATCGATCATGCCTACCCCTTCGGCCTGCTCGACCTCGACGCGGCCACGGCGGCGCAGATCGCCGAGGAGTACGCGCAGACCTTTCCCGAGGATCTGCCTGCAGCAGCCCTGACCACCGACAAGGCGCCGGCGAACTACGTGTTTCTGCCGCTGATCGCTCTGTGCCTGCCGCGGGCCAAGGTGATCGACCTGCGTCGGGATCCCCGGGACGTGGCCCTCTCGCTCTACTTCACCCACTTCCGCAGGGGAAGCTGCACCTTCTCCTACGACCTGGACGACCTGGCCGAATGCCTGATCGATCACCACCACGCGATGGAGCACTGGCGGACTCACCTGCCGCTGGAGATGCTCGAAGTGCAGTACGAAGAGCTGGTCCGAGATCCCGAAGGCCAGTCTCGCCGTCTGCTCGACTTCGTCGGTCTCGACTGGGACCCCGCCTGCCTCGACTATCACCGCCGCTCCGGCCCGTGCCTGACCGCCAGCCACGCTCAGGTCCGCCGTCCGGTCTACACCTCGTCGATCGGTCGCCACCGGCCCTATGCCGAGCAGCTTGCGCCCCTGATCGACCGCCTCGAGCAAGCCGGTCTGCCCTTCTGACGCGGATCACGCAGGGTCGGCGCCACGCCACGGGCAACCCACCGACATCCGCAGCGCTCAGCCCCGCCACTCCGCCTCGTCGGCAGTGGTCTTGAAGTCCGCCTCCACACGGTCGGGGATCTCTTCGTCGGCCACAGCCTGCTTGTCTGCTTCGGTGGGCGTACCGACGAAGACCAGGGAGTCCATCGGGCACTTGTGCAGGGCGTCGCTGAAGTCCGTCGCTGCAGGATCGTAGACGTCGTAGTTGAGCACCGGCAGGTTGCCGTCCATTTCGAGCAGGTCGTTGACCTTGGTGCAGGCCTTGCAGCCGATGCAGCCCACCTCGCAGACCGCCTTGACCTCGCCGCCGAAGTCCTTGTTGCAGCAGGCCACCACCATGATGCGCTCGGCCTTGAAGGGAACCATGGTGATGATGTTCCGCGGGCAGGCCGCCGCGCAGGCGCCACAGCCGGTGCACTTGTCGTAAATCACCTCGGGCAGGCCGTTTTTCAGTAGCATCGCATCGAAGGTGCAGGCCACCACGCAGTCGCCGAAGCCCAGACAGCCGTAGGTGCAGCCCTGGATGCCGGAGATCACGTTGGCTGCCGAGCAGGTCTTCTCGCCGACATAGTCCATTCGGCCCTTGCGCTGATCGAAGTCGGCTCCACAGTGGATCACGGCCTTGTAGGGCCAGCTTTGCTCGACCTCGACGCCCATCACCGCCGCGACGGCTTCCGCGCAGCTCGCACCGCCCACCGGGCACTTGCTCACCGACTCGCCGTTGAGCACCACCGCCTCGGCGTACTCGTTGCAGCCCACGTAGCCGCAGCCTCCGCAGTTGGCGCCGGGCAGCACGTCGTTGACCTGGATGATCTTCGGATCGACCTCGACGTGGAAGGCCTGGTTGGCCCAGCCGAGGATGAAGGACATGGCGATGGCGAGCAGCAGCATGGTGCCCGCGGCGAGGGAGATGACGACCCAGGTGAACATCTCAGGCTCCTGAGGAGAAGAGCAGTGCGGCAAGACCACGATCGACGCCGGTAAAGCCCATGAAGGCCATCGCGAGGATGCCGGCAACCAGCAGGGCGATGCCTGCGCCCTGGAGGGGGGCCGGCACGTCGCAGTGGTCGAGTTCCTCGCGGATGCCGGCCATGATGCTGATCGCCAGCGTAAAGCCGATCCCGCCCCCGGCGGCCAGCACCAGAGCGCTGTCCAGGCCCCAGCGGGACGCATCGTCGACACCGCTGACGTGCTTGAGGATCTCCAGGCAGGCGAAGAGGATCGCGCAGTTGGTGGTGATCAGCGGCAGGAAGACGCCGAACTGCTTGTAGAGCGGCGGGAAGAACTTGCGCACGTACATCTCGACGAACTGCACCGACGAGGCGATGACGAAGATGTAGACGATGTAGCTGAGAATGCTCAGGTCCACCACCGTCTGCGGGTCACCGCCCACCATCCGCCAGGCCCAGGTGCTCAATGGCGCGCCGGGGCGCAGGACGAAGGTGGTGAAGATCCAGCTCAGGGCGGCGGCGATGGAGATCACGAAGGTCACCGCGCAGCCCATGCCGAAGGCGGTGGAGACCCTGCGTGAGACGCCGAGAAAGGGGCAGATCCCGACGAAGTAGTAGAGCACGAAGTTCTTGATCAGGATCGCGCTCAGGCCGATGAGGACCAGCTGACCGATGTGCTCGAGCATCAGGCGGTCTCCTTGATCGTGCAGTGGGCGGTGGCGTTGCTGCTCTTGCTGTTGTTGGCGCGACGCGCAGCGAGCCAGTTGACCAGGCCCAGCAGGCAGCCGAGGGTGAGGAAAGCGCCGGGGGGCAGCACCATCAGCACCCAGTCGGGCCAGGTGGCGGGCAGTACGTGGAAGCCGAACCAGCTTCCCGAGCCGAGCAACTCGCGCACCGTGGCGATGCTGGCCAGGGCGATGGTGAAGCCCAGGCCCATGCCCACCGCGTCGGAGAGGGCGGTGAAGACCTTCTGTTTCTGGGCGCAGATCTCGCAGCGCGAGATGATGATGCAGTTGACGATGATCAGCGGGATGTAGGGGCCGAGCTGCTTGCTCATCTGGTACATGTACGCGGCGAGGAAGCGATCGGCGATGGTGACGAAGGTGGCGATGGTCAGAGTGAAGACCAGGATCCGCAGGTGGGGCTTGAGCAGCCCGCGGATCAGGCTGGTGATCACGTTGGCCATGATCAGCACG
>JALTMS010000327.1 GCA_027001345.1 Acidobacteriota bacterium
TCCCGGGACAGGCCATAGGTGGTCTGGGTCAGGTCGTTGGTACCGAAGGAGAAGAAGTCGGCCTCGTGGGCAATGGCGTCGGCGGTCAGAGCCGCCCGGGGCAGTTCGATCATCGTCCCCACCAGGTAGTCGATCTTCTCGCCCTTCTCGGCGAACACCGCCTCGGCCACCTGCTCGACCACTTTCCGCTGGGCGGCCAGCTCACTGCGGCTGCCGACCAGGGGGATCATGATCTCCGGCTTGACCGCGATGCCCTCCGCCTGCACCACCAGCGCCGCCTCGATGATCGCCCGGGCCTGCATCTCGGTGATTTCGGGGTAGAAGATGCCCAGCCGGCAACCCCGGTGACCGAGCATCGGGTTGGCTTCCTGCAGCGATTCGATCTTTGCCTGCAACTCGGCCGCCGGGACACCGAGCTGGGCGGCCAGTTCGGCGACCTCCTCGGCGGTATGCGGCAGAAACTCGTGCAGCGGCGGGTCGAGGGTGCGAATCGTCACCGGCCGGCCTTCCATCGCGCGGAAGATGCCGATGAAGTCCTCGCGCTGCATGGGCAGGATCTCGGCCAGAGCCCGACGCCGACCCTCGGCACTGTCGGCGATGATCATCTTGCGCACCGCATCGATCCGCTGCCCTTCGAAGAACATGTGCTCGGTGCGGGTCAGGCCGATACCCTCGGCGCCGAGAGCCACCGCCTCGGCGGACTGGTCGGGGGTGTCGGCGTTGGTCCGCACCCCCAGGCGCCGGAACTCGTCGGCCCACTCGAGCATCCGCACGTAGCGCCGGGCCATCTCGCTCGACTCGAGGGGGATCGTGCCCTGCACCAGGGCCGCGACCACCTCGGAGGGGTTGGGCGCCATCTGACCGGAGTAGACCTTGCCGGTGGTGCCGTCGAGACTGATCCACTCTCCTTCCTTGACCAGCCGCGTTCCTGCCCGCAGGGTGCCCGCCTGGTAGTCGATCTCGATACCGGCACAACCGACCACGCAGGGCTTGCCCCGCTGGCGAGCCACCAGGGCCGCATGGGAGGTCATCCCGCCACGAGCGGTGAGGATGCCCCGAGCCGCCTCCATCCCCCCGACGTCCTCCGGGGAGGTCTCCACGCGGACCAGCACCACCGCCTCGCCCCGGGCCGCCATCGCCTTGGCGTCCTCGGCGTGGAACACCACCTTGCCCGTCGCGGCACCCGGCCCGGCGGGCAGGCCGGTGGCCAGCAGGCGACCATCCCGCTCGGCCTGGGCCAGGTCGGCCGGGGAGAAGATCGGCGCGAGCAGGTGCTCCATCGCATCGGCCTCGACCCGACCGATGGCGGTCTTCGCATCGATCAGGCCCTCATCGACCATGTCGGTGGCAATGCGGATCGCCGCCACGCCCGTGCGCTTGCCCGATCGAGTCTGCAACATGAACAGGCGGCCGCGTTCGACGGTGAACTCCACGTCCTGCATGTCGTGATAGTGGGCCTCGAGCTTGGCCGCAATGTCGAGCAACTGCTCATAGGCCGCCGGCATGGCCTCCTCGAAGGAGACCGACTCGCCCCGACCCGCGTCCACCTGGGAGCGGCTGATCGGCTGGGGGGTGCGGGTTCCCGCCACCACGTCCTCGCCCTGGGCGTTGACCAGAAACTCGCCGAAGATCTTGCGTTCACCGGTGGCCGGATCGCGGGTGAAGGCCACGCCGGTCGCGCAGTCCTCACCCAGGTTGCCGTAAACCATGGCCTGCACGTTGACCGCCGTACCCCAGTCGGAGGGAATGTGGTACATCCGACGGTACTCACCCGCCCGCGGATTCTCCCAGCTCCGGAAGACCGCCGAGATCGCACCCCAGAGCTGCTCATTGGGATCCTCGGGAAATGCCTTGCCGGTACGCTCGAGCACCAGCGCTTTGAACTGTCCGACGAGCTGCTCGAGATCCTCGGCGCTCAGCTCGGTGTCGAGACTCACGCCCCGTCGCCGCTTCATCTCCTCGAGCAGCACCTCGAAGGGATCGCGCTCCTTCTTCGAGCTGGGCTTGAGTTCGAGCACCACGTCGCCGTACATCGCCACGAAGCGGCGGTAGGCATCCCAGGCGAAGCGGGGGTTGCCCGACGAAGCGGCCAGCCCCTCGACAGTGGTGTCGTTGAGTCCGAGGTTGAGCACGGTATCCATCATTCCCGGCATCGAGACCCGCGCGCCGGAACGCACGGAGACCAGCAGCGGGTTGGCCGGATCGCCGAATCGCTTTTCCATCAGACCCTCGACTCGCTCGAGGGCCGCCGCCACCTGCCCCTCGAGGGCTTCGGGGTAGCCACCGCTGGAAGTCGTAAAGTGCGTGCAGACCTCGGTACTGATGGTAAAGCCGGGAGGAACCGGAAGACCGAGCCTGGCCATCTCGGCCAGGTTGGCGCCCTTGCCGCCGAGCAGCTCACGCAAGGAGGCGTCGCCGTCGGCGCCACCTCCGCCGAAGGAATAGACCCACTTGTTGTCCGACATCTGTTTCTCCTCGGGTTCACGAAGGAACCCTGCAAGGGGTCGACCGGGTGGGCCCGTCACCCCTTCTTCGATCGACTCAGGCGACCAGTTCCGAGAGCTGCACCACCGAGTGGCCCAGTTCATGGAAGCCCGCGAGCAGGCCGAGTCGGGCCCGGCGCAGGGAAGGATCTTCGTCCATCACCATGATCTCGTCAAAAAAGCGGTCGATCGGCTCCCTTAGCCCCGCCAGCGCCTCGAGAGCAGCCCGGTAGTCGCCTGCCTCGGCAGCGGCCGCCACCTGCTGGCGAAGCTGCCCGATGCGGCGCGAGAGTTCGACCTCGGCTGGCTCGGCCAGGGCCTCGGCGCCGGCGCCGGCCTCCACCACCTCTCCCTTCTCCCGGGCCTGGGAGAGAATGTTGCGCACCCGCTTGGCGGCGCCGGCCAGGGCGTAGAAATCGTCGCTGCCCCGAAAGCGACGCAGGGCATCGAGCCGCGCCATCCGGTCGGCCACCAACAGCCCCTCGCGACCGAGGGCCGTGATGGCGTTGATCTCGTCGTAGCGTCCCCCCCGGCGCTCGGCCAGCACGGCGAGACGATCGAAGAGGAAGTCGATCAGCGCCGCGCGCTGTTCGGCCGCCGCCGCTGCCAGCTCGGGTCCTCGGTCCCCACCCTGATAGCCCGCACAGGCCGCGTCGAGGGCAGCGATCAGGTCCACCGCACCGAGGGCCTCGGCCAGCCGCACCGCAGCGGTGCCCGCCCGGCGCAGGGCAAAGGGATCTCGGCTGCCGGTCGGCGCCAGTCCCACGGCGAAACCGCCGACCAGAGTGTCGAGACGGTCGGCCAGGGCCAGGCACAGCCCCTCTTCCGTCCGTGGCAGATCGTCCGTCGCGCCGGCGGGCAGGTAGTGGTCGTAGATCGCGGCGACGACCTCCTCGGCCAGGCCGTCGGCGCGCGCCATCACTCCGCCGGCGCGCCCCTGCAGTTCGGGAAACTCACCGACCAGCCCGGTGACCAGATCGCAGCGACACAGCTCGGCGGCCAGCGCCAGGTGCTCGCGCTGCTCGGCGTCGAAACCCAGCACCTCGGCCAGGGTCGCGGCGAGAGCAGCGACGCGGCGCACCTTGGCCGCATAAGTCCCCAGCTTCTGGTGGAAGACCACCCCTTCGAGTTCGTCCCGCCGGTCGGCCAGCGGACGCCGGCGATCCTCGTTCCAGAAGAAGAGGGCATCGTCCAGTCGTCCGGAGATGACCCACTCGTGTCCCCGGCGGATGTGGCCCTGGGGGTCGGTGGGCATGTTCACGGCCACGGCGAAGGCCGGCAGCCGCCCCTCCTTTCCGGCGATGGTGAAGGCCTTCTGATGGTGTCGCAGGCAGGTCTCGAGCACCTCCACCGGCAGGGCCTCGACGAAGCGCCGATCGAAGGTACCGGCCAGCGCCGAGGGCAACTCCACCATATCGGCGACCTCTGCCAGCAGGGCCTCGTCTTCCACCAGCTCACCGCCCTGTTCGGCAGCCACCGCCCGCAGGGCCTCGAGCAGCCGGCGGCGACGGCGCTGAGGGTCGGGTTCGATGCCCGCCTCGACCAGTGCGGCGTTCCAGACCTCGGCCGAGGGTACCTCCACCCCCTGGGTCGACAAGGCCCGATGCCCCGGACTGCGTCGGCCGGCCCGAATGCCGAACAGCTCGAGGGGCATCACCTCCTCCGCCGCCAGCGCCACCAGACTGTGCACCGGTCGGACGAAGGTCCAGCGTCCCTCGCCCCAGCGCATGGTCTTGGGGAAGGAAATGCGCGCGACCGACTCCTCGAAGCCGTCGGCCAGCACCTGCCCGACACTGCGGGACGGACGCACCACCTTCAATGCCGCGTACTCGCCGCGCTCGGTGGTCCGACGCTCGAGATCCTCGACCCGGGCGCCGTTCTTGCGCGCGAAACCCTCCGCGGCCCGGGTCGGTCGTCCTTCCCCATCCCAGGCCGCCCGCGCTGGCGGCCCGAGCCGGAGTTCTTCCTTTTCGGCCGTGGCCCCCTGCACCGCCGCGAAACTCACGGCGATGCGACGGGGGGTCCAGGCGGGCCGCGGATCGTCATGGGCCAGTTCCGCCCGATCGAGGAGTGCGCACACCACCGTCCCGAGTTCCGCCGCGGCACCGGGCAGCATCCGCGCGGGAATTTCCTCGCAACCGATCTCGATCACCAGTGGCAGGGTCTTCATCGGCCGGCCTCCTGCTCGCCGATCCAGGCCTTCGCGCAGGCCACCGACA
>JALTMS010000328.1 GCA_027001345.1 Acidobacteriota bacterium
TACCTGATAAAAGCGCCTCGGGCAGGCGAGATCTCCGGCTACCGCCGCCTAATCTACACCGGCACCCAACTTCGGAGTGTAAAGGTCGACTTCCCCTGCTGAGTGCAGCCCGCAAAATCGTGCTGCGAGCTTCCCATCCAGAGCTGACGCCGCCCTCGCCCTGACGAGGCGCCAAAAAATTGACTCCCGATCGTCCCGGCCCGCCCCGATCACTGGCGCGCCCGGGCAGGGACGAGGGTCGCGCGGCCGGGGATTCCCGGCAGCGCCCCCCCTGCTGGGATGCGTCGGCGGCGAAGACAGGGCGTCAGTGGGGCCCTCCCGGCATGCCGTCGTCCGTCAGCGGATGCCGAGGCGCTTCATGCGCTCACTGAGAGTCGAGGGCTTCATGCCGAGGATCTCCGCGGCCCGGCGCTGCACTCCGCCGCCCTTCTCGAGGGCCCAGCGAATCAACGAGCGCTCGTAGTCCTCGACGGCGTGCTGGAAGGTCCGCCCCTCGGGCAGGGGCAGTGCCGAGACGGGAGCAGCCTGCCGGAACTCCTCGGGCAACAACTCGGGCCCCAGGACCTCCTCCCGCGCCAGCAGCACCATGCGCTCGATGGTGTTCCGCAACTGGCGCACGTTGCCCGGCCAGCCATAACCCACGAGTGCATGGAGAGTTTCGGGCGCCAGCCGCAGCCCCGGGCGGCGATGCTCGTCCCCGAGCTGAGCGAGAAAATGCTCCACCAGCAAGGGAATGTCCTCCCGACGGTCGCGGAGGGGCGGGATGTGCAGGCGAATCACGTTGAGCCGATAGAAGAGATCCTCGCGAAATGCACCCTCCGCCACCAGCTCGCCCAGGTCCTCGTTGGTCGCCGCCAGGATACGCACATCCACCTTGACCGGCTTGACCGAGCCGAGGGGCAGAAACTCTTTTTCTTGAAGCACCCGCAACAGCTTGGCCTGCACCGGCAGGGGGATGGTGCTGATCTCGTCGAAGAAGAGGGTCCCGTCGACGGCGGCCTCGAACAGGCCTTGCCGCGCTCGGTCCGCCCCGGTGAAAGCGCCGCGAGCATGACCGAAGAGCTGGGACTCGAGCAGATCGGCGGGAATATTCGAGCTGTTGACCGTGATGAAGGGTCGCTCGGCTCGGTCGCTGCGACGGTGGATCGCCTCGGCAGTCAGTTCCTTGCCCGTCCCACTCTCTCCGCTGATCAGCACCGTGGCGCGGGCCGAGGCGACCTGCTCGATAGTGCGGAACAGGGTCTGCATCGCCGGCGAACGCCCGACCAGGCGGCCCTCCCGGTGACGCTCGGCCAGGGCCCGGCGCAAGCCGATGTTCTCCAGCCGCAGACGCCGCTGGGTCAGCGCCGCCTCCACCAGCAGAATCACCTCGTCGTTCTGAAACGGCTTGGTCAGGTAGTGAAAGGCGCCGTTCTTCATCGCCTCCACGGCGGTGGCCACCGAACCATGGGCGGTCATCATGATCACTTCCCGGTTGGGATCGTCGGATTTGATCCGGCGCAGCAGATCCAGGCCGTCGATCCCGGGCAGCATCAGATCCACCAGCACCACATCGACGCTGTGGCTGGCGAGATGCTCCAGGGCCTCGTCGGCGTTGCGGGCCAAGCGCACGGCGTAGCCTCCCCGGCGCTCGAGCAGGGTGCCGAGGACGTCGCGGATCACGTCTTCGTCATCGACCACGAGAACCCGGCTGGGAGAAGATGCCGCCACAAGCACTCCAGGGAAGAAAGTCTCGACGGATTATGCCCCAGCCCCCCCGAGGTGGCCCGGAAAGATCGCACGCTCGGCGCGCCCACCAGGGCCCGGCCTCGGCCGCCTTCGTCGATTCCGGATCAACTTGCCGCAGGTCTTTCGATTACGGCACGGGAGGCGATCCTCTCGAGCCACCTCTCAGACAGCGCGGCGGTCGGCAGAGGCGGCAGCGAGGGGCAGCAGCATGCGCATCGCCGTGCCCCGCCCCGGCTCACTGTCGACCACCAGCGTACCCGCATGCTCGCGGACGATGGCGTAGCTGATCGACAGGCCGAGTCCCGTCCCCGCACCGCTACCCTTGGTGGTGAAGAACGGATCGAAGACCTTGTCCCGGGCCTCGGCGGGGATGCCCACACCGTTGTCCCGCACCTCGAGCCGGGCCATGCCGTCTCGCTCCTCCCAGGCTCGGAGGGTGATCTCCCCGCCCTCGCCGACGGCATCGAGGGCGTTGAGCAGCAGGTTCATCACCACCTGCTGCAGCCGGGAGCGGTCTCCCTGCGCCAGCACCGGCTGACGCGGGCGATCCCAGGTGACACGGGCCCCGGCTCGTCGCACCTGGGGCGCGATCAGGCCGACGGTCTCTTCGGCCAGATCCATCAGGTCCACCGGCCCGAGGGCCAGCCCTCCTTCCCCGCTGGGACGGGAGAGGCTGAGCAGGCCGCGGGCGATCTTCGACGCCCGACCAGCCTGGGTGACGACCTTCTCAAGCAGGGGACGGCGGGGATCTTCCGCGGGCGTCTCTTCGAGCAGAATCTGAGCGTAGGAAGAGATCCCGGTCAGCGGCGTGTTGACCTCATGGGCCACGCCGGCCGCCAGCATGCCGACGGAGGCCAGGCGATCCTGCTGGATCAACTGCTCTTCCATCCTCACCTGCTCGGTGACGTCATCGAGGGTCAGCAGCAACCCGTCGAGAGCCGAAGGTGCGCCGAGGGGTGAGCACGTCAGGTTGACCAGCCGCCCCTCGCCGATCCGCACGCGGAACGAGCGTCGCGTCCGGCGTACCGTGTACAGCGCCTGGCGCACCTGCTCGTGCAGGGCCTCGGGCAGCACATCGACGTAGGAATGCTCGAGCACCTCATCCCGTCGTTTCTCGAGCAGGCGCTCGGCGGCCTGGTTCCAGTGTCGCACCAGCCCTTCCTGGTCGATCATCACAATCGCGATGGGACTCGCTTCGACCAGCGCCTCGGTGCGCGACTTGAGGCGCTGGACGAGGGTGACCTGCTCGCGCAGGCGATCGAGATGCTGGGCACCGGCCACAGCCGCCGCGGCATGCGCTGCCACCGAGCGCAGCAGATCCAGGTCGTCGGAGTCGAGCAGCACACCATGGCGCCGCGGCCCGACCGCCAACAAGGCGATCACCTGGTCCTCGACCCGCAGTGGCACGAGCACCTGGACACCGGCCAGATGCAGGCTGGGCAGTTTCTCCGGGGCTCCGGGCAAGTCGGCCAGGGAGACCACCTCCCCGGCCTGCAGACGCTGGCGCAGGCCCGCATCGATTCGCGCCGCGACGGGCCGACCGGTCGCCGGCTCGATCGGCCGCCCACCGTCGGCCAGCAGCAGCAGGCGCACCGGATCGGCGTCGAGAGCCTCGCCGATGCGTCGCTCGAGCACCTCCGCCAGGCGCGGCAGGCGCTGCTCGACGTTGAGTTCGCGCGCCACTCGCCCGAGGGCCTTGCGGAAGCTGTAGCGGCGGCGATAGAAGAGTCGGCCGACCAGATCGCGCACCCCGGCCCGGACCGCCGGTGCCAGGGCGGCAGTGCCCACCGCGGCGAGCAGCACCGGCACGATCCCCGCCGGCAGCAACACCAGGGGCACCAGGATGCGCGCCACGCTGAGCAGCCCGAGGAAGAGCACCACGGTCAAGCCCAACAGCAGGACCCCCGCCACCGCCCGGCGCCCGAAAAGCGCCAGGTCCATCAGCCGATACTCCATCACCGCCCGGGTGAGCAGGACCGGCGCGAGACCGAGCAGGGGCAGGGCGATCCAGCTCGCCGAGGGCTCCACACCGCCGATCAGGCGCGGCAACCAGACCAGGCCCGCGAAAGGCAGCACGGCGGCCGCGGCGCCGGCCAGCAGCCAGCGGGCCTGGGCCTTCTGCTCGGCCCGAGCCGAGCGCCGCGCCTGCAACACCAGCAGCAGGGCTCCGGCAAGCAGCCCGGCGCCGACCCAGCCGATCTCGATCCGCGACTGAAGCAGATCGATCAGTCCCACCGGATCCTCGACACGCAGCGCCCCGCTGAAGCCCACCAGGTGGATCTCCGCCACCAGCAGCGCCGCCGCCGGCGCATAGATCACCGGCAGCCAGCGCCGCCAGGACGAGCGCGCCGATCGCAGGGAGAGCACCAGGTGGATCCACAGGGCCGGAAAGACCAGTCGCGCCAGGCGGTCGGCCCAGAACAGCAGCCAGTCCACCGTCTCGGCCCGGGAGGACCAGCTCACCCCCAGCACCAGCGCGCCGGCCATGCACCACAGGGCGTAGATCAGGCTCGTTCGGCGATAGCGCGGTCGCAGCAGCACGGCCACCGCCCCGAGCAGAAAGATCAGCGCGACGGCCGCGGCCAGCATCCGCTCCGGGTGCCAGGAGACCACCGCACCCACTGACACGGTGGCGGGAAGCCGCTGGCCGAAGCGCTCGATCATCAGACCCAGGGGGCGGCCGGGTTCGGCGCCAGCGAGGCGATCCCGAACGGCCAGCCAGGCGCTGACCGGAGTCCCCGCGATCTCCACCACGCGGTCTCCGGGGCGCAGCCCGGCCCGCTCCGCCGGCGAGCCCGGCACCACCTGCTCGACGAAGACCCCCTGTTCACCACGTACCACGGCGATGCCGAGGAAGGGCTGCACCTGGCGCCAGGACCGGGCGGCAGAAAGCAGCAGCAGCGCGACCACCCCCAGTAGCAGCAGCGCGGCCCCCAGTTGCGGGCCTCGTCGCGACACCGTCTGGCTTCGC
>JALTMS010000329.1 GCA_027001345.1 Acidobacteriota bacterium
GGTCCCCGATGGCCGCTCGGATTCCCTCCCCGGGGAAGGTGGAACGCCCATGGCTGTTGCAGATTTCGAGCTTCGTCTGCCCGCGTTGATCGGTGCCCTGCGAAGTCTCGTTCACGTTGCTCTCCAGGCGGAAGTCCGCAATCCCGACGAGGATACGAAGAACGACTCCGTACCCCGCGCAGCGAACGCGCGTCGGATTCTCGACTCCGGAAGCGGGGTCTTCGCGTCGCTGCTCGAACTCTTCGATGCGCGCGCAGCCGACGAGAGCCCGGCCGAGGTGGAGACCCTCGGCCCGGTAGCCGCTCATGCGGTGGCGGACCACCTCTTCGTGGTACAGATGGAGCTGCGGCACCTGGCCAGTCACCTGGCGATCACCAGCGATCAGCACGCGGGCTGGGAGCTGCTCTCCCACTGCAATCATGCCCTCGGCTCGTTCATCAAGGCCGGCATCGCCACCGAGCAGCTTCTCTGCCGCCGCCTCGGGCAGCGCTCCGAGCTGGCCGGGCTGACGGAGTCCCGTCAGGCCGTTGCTCTTCGCAAGACTTTCGCCAGGTTCCGTCGGCGCATCGCCGCCGACGGACCTCCGGAGCCGGCTGCTGTCGCCGAAAGGCTCGACGATGGAGCCGCGGCGATCGTCGAAGTGCTCGAATCGGAATCCGGGCCCTCCCTGCGCCTGGCGGACCGACAGCATTTACTCCGCTTGCAGAGTCGCATCTGGCAGTGGGGCGAACAGCAACGCACCGACAGCACTCGAGGGCTGGAAATCTGGCAGGATCTCTACGGTTTGAGCGAACTGCTGCTACAGATCAATCACCGCGAGGAGTTGATCGAGCACGACCGTCAGGTGGCGGCCGAGGCTCTCGAGCGCATGGCGGATCCCACCCAGCCCCCCGATCCGGTGGAACTCGCCTCGCTGCTCGAAAGTCTCCGCGGCCGTAGCGAGGAACTCGATCACCTCCTCGAGCGGCCCGCGGGTCTGCAAGCCCACGGAAGACTCCACGAGGTGCTCGGCCGGCTCCAACAGGAACTGGCGCCGGCGCGCGGATCGGCAGCCCTCCCGGGAGCATCGCCCCAGCCGGTCTAACCCGGATGATGCACGAGCGCGTCGGCTGAAACCCCGCAACTGGCGGCTGGCCGGTGAGGGCCCGATCGGCCCGGAAGACCCTTACACTCTTCGAGCACCCTGTTTGACATCACCTCGACTCTCCCGTTGACTCTTTCGTCGACTGGCAGAGCGGGATGGCTGCGACTTCGATGTAAGATCTGCCTCGGAGCGGCGACCGCCCTGCCGCCGGAGAGACCCGACCGATGGCTGATTCGCGGCCGGCGGCTACGCCCGGCCCCCTTCACGAGAAGATGCCTTCCTGGGTCAGCCTCTCCCTGCGCGTGGGGGGGCTGCTCGTCCTGCTCTACGCCTTTCTGGTGAGCATTTCCCTGCTGGGCAAGGGCTTCAAGCTCTTTGGGGGAGGGTTCGTCGAGGGCATGATCACCTCTGCGGCGTTCCCCCTCGTCGGGCTGTTCACCGGAATCCTCGCCACGACCCTGGTGCAGTCCTCGTCCACGACCACCTCCATCGTCGTGGCTCTGGTCGGTGGTGGGGTGATGCCCCTGCACACGGCGATTCCCGTGATCATGGGAGCCAACATCGGCACCTCGGTGACCAACACGCTGGTCAGCCTGGGGCATGTTGCCCGGGGGAGAGAGTTCTACCGGGCCTTTTCGGCCTCCGTGGTGCACGATTTCTTCAATATCTTCGCGGTCTTGATTCTTTTCCCCTTGCAGTGGATGACCAATGGCCTCGAGCGTATCGCGGTCTTCTTCACCGCAGCCTTCGAGCAGGTCGGCGGGTTCACCTTCAGCAGTCCGCTCAAAGCGCTCACCCATCCGGCGGTCGCTGCCCTGGTCGACCTGCTCGGTCATCGGCCCTGGCTGCTGGTCATCGTTGCACTCGGCCTGATGTTCTTCGCCCTGCGCTATCTTGTAGTCACCTTGCGCTCGCTGGTCCTGAGCCGGGTCGAGGCCTTTTTCGACAACGTGATCTTCCGCAGTGCCGTCAGGGCGATGGTCTTTGGCTGCGTGCTGACGATCATCGTGCAGTCGAGCAGCATCACCACCTCCCTGGTGGTCCCACTGGCCGGTGCCGGGATCCTGAGTCTGCGCCAGATCTATCCCTACACCCTGGGAGCCAACGTCGGTACCACCTTTACCGCTCTGCTGGCGGCGCTGGCGGTGGGCAGCCCCGCGGCATTGACCGTGGCCTTCTCGCACTTGCTGTTCAATGTTCTGGGCATTGCCGCGATCTGGCCGATTCCCGCCGTGCGGCAACTGCCGATGAAGATGGCGCGCCGATTCTCCTGGCTGGCCAAACGAAACCGCTGGATTCCCGTGGTCTACATCATCATCTTCTTCTACCTGCTGCCCCTTGCCATACTGTGGATCTTGAGGTGACCTGATGTTCAAGAAACTGATCGAACTCCTTGGACGGGAAAGCCAGCTCAATCAGGCCTTCGAGCGCTCGCGTGAGATGCTCGCCGAGGACCAGGAGATGTTCGAGGCCGCAGTGCGCTCTCTCCGAGAGAGCGACGACGCTCGCCTCGAGATCGACATCTATGCCAAGGATCAGTTGATCAACGCCTACGAGCGCGAGGTGCGTCGCAAGGTGATGACCCACCTGGCGGTGGGGGGCGAGCCGGACATCAATGCGGCGCTCGTGCTGGTCAGTGTGGTGATCGACATCGAGCGCATCGGTGACTACACGAAGAACATCGTGGAGTTGGCTCTGCATCATCCCGAGCGGCTGCGCTGCGGGCCCTGCGAGCCGGAGGTGAGCAAGATCGAAACCACGGTACGCACCATGTTCAGTCTGCTGATCGATGCTCTTCCGGAATCCGATGAGGACAAGGCGCGGGAAGTGATGGGCGAGCACTGGTGGATCGCCCGCCGCTCCGACGAGTTGGTCAACAGGCTCCTGGAAGCCGACGAGCCGGCGCTTCCCGGCAAGGAAGCCGTGGCCACCGCTCTGTATGCCCGCTACCTCAAGCGGATCTCGGCGCACCTGAAGAACATCGCCTCGTCGATCGTCAATCCCTTCGACCGCATCGGCTATCGGGGTCAGAGCTGAGTCGCCGCGCGCTGCCCGCGCTCAGTCGGGAAGTCGGGGCAGCCGTCCCGGGGTCCACGGTGCCCCGGCATCTTCGAGGCTGTCCTCGATCTTCCTCAGGTCGATCTCGATGGCGCGCTTGATGCGCTGGTAGACCTCGGCGAACTCCTCCCTGGCAACGCGGTAGCTGGCTCGGTGGGTGCCCGTCGGTGCCGACGTCGCGGTCCAGTGGCCATCGACGATGCGCTGCACCCGGTCGAGGATGCTCGGTGGTGTCGGTTCCTGGTGTCGGCGAAGCACGGGATCCCCCGCCAGCTCGGCACGCAGATCGGCCAGGGTCTCACGCAGCGCCAGGATCTGCTGGTCGATCGCCTCCTGGGCTGCGGGAGTGAGAAAGCGCGCGCGAGCCAGGTAGTCGAGACGTTCGCGGGCCTCATCGAGGCTGCGCAGCGTTCCGAGAACCGCGCGCTGAAGGCGGGCGGTCTTCTGCTGGAACGCAAGCAGTGCGCGACGGTCGGAAGCGCCGAGGGTGGCCGTCCCCAAGGGTAAGGCTGCAAAACGCTGGGCGTTGCCGACGTGCTCGATCTTGCCTGCCACCTCGGTGGACAGCTCCACGGTGTAGGAGCCGGGCAGTACCATCGGTCCGATCCGATCTCCACGAAACGGGCCCTGCTCGGGTTCGGTGAGCCGGACGGGATAGGCCGGCGGATAGCGCAAGTCCCAGGCAACGCGATGGAAGCCCTTGTCGATCGGCCCCTCGATCCGCCGCACCACGTCGCCCTCACTGTCCTTGACGGTCAACACCACCCGCGGCGGCTTCTCGCGAGCTTCCGCACGCATTTCTTCCCAGGTGGGATAGGGCGGTGTCTGGCCCGCCTCGATCATTTCCTTCTCTTTTTTCTGGCGCTGCTCTTTGAGGGTGGTCAGCTTCTCGGGCAAGTAGTAGGTGAAGACTGCGCCGAAGGGGGGATTGGGGGCGGTGAAATGGCCATCGCCCTGGAATGCCTTGCCATCGAGACCGAGACGCGCTTCGGGCATGAACATCCAGGCCTGGCGGACGGGAAACAGCATCGCCGAATGTTCCAGACTCTGACGATCGATCTCACGCAAGGGCGTGTAGTCGTCGAGAATGAAGATCCCGCGGCCGAAAGTGCCCACCACCAAATCGTTCTCTCGCCGCTGGATCTCGAGGTCACGAACAGCGATGGTGGGTAGACCTCCCTCGAGCCGGATCCAGTGCGTCCCTCCGTCGAGGGTGAAGAACAGACCGAACTCGGTACCCGCGAAGAGAAGATCGGGATTCTGATGATCCTGGACCACGGCGTAGACCGAACCCCGCTCGGGGAGATCCCCCGCAATGGACTTCCAGCTTCGACCCCGGTCTGTGCTCTTGAACAGATAGGGCTTGAAATCGCCCGCCTTGTGGTTGTCGAAGGCGGCGAAAACGGTGTCGGCATCGTGGACGCCGGCTTCCAGGCGGCTGACATAGGCCATCGACGGGCAGCCCGGGATCTCTTCCACCTTGCGCCATGAAGATCCACCGTCTTCGGTGATCTGCAGCAACCCGTCGTCAGTTCCAGCATAGATCAGCCCTTCGG
>JALTMS010000330.1 GCA_027001345.1 Acidobacteriota bacterium
TGGCGCGCAGGCGGTGGGCCAGGGCGGGAGCCGCCACCGATTCGGCCAGAGTGTCGAGGGTGTCGGCCGCCCCCAGCGGCGCGCTGCGGGCGAGGGTCGCCAGCGTCTGCTCGGCGACCGGTCCAAGACGGTGGCGGATATCGATTTCCTCGCGCAGCCGGGAGACGATGCAGGGAATCGCCCGGGGATCCTGGCGGCGGGAGAGTTCTCGTCCCGCCTCGAGACCCGCATCGAGGCTCCGCGCCCGGGAACAGCACGCCAGCAAGGCATCGGTGGCCTCGGGTCCCGAAATGCGGGCCAGCCCTCGGGCGGCGTCGATGCTCAGCAGGCCTTCGCCCAGGGCCACCTCGGAAAGGGGTGCGGCGGCGCCCGGGGTGGCCAGCCGGCCCAGCGCCCGCACCAGCAGGGGCCGTTCGGCATCCGAGGCCCGGGGCCAGTATTCCAGCAGGCTGCGCTCGGCTGTGGGACCTCCGATCAGTCCGAGAGACCAGATCGCCTTGAGCCGCACGCCCCCCGGGACGTTGGCACCCAGCAGGTCCGCCAGGCTCGCGGCGGCCTTTTCGGCGCGCAGGTAACCCAGGCCTTCGGCGGCGGCTTCCACGACCCCCGGATCGGGGTCGGTCAGGCCCTCGATGAAGCGGTCGATGGCCTTCGGGGCACCGATCCGCGCCAGCGCGATCAGGGAAAAGCGCCGGTCGCCGGCTCCTTCCCGTCGTGACCACTGGAGGAGGAAGTCCACCGCGCGATCGTCGCAGATCGTGCCCAGGGCCCGGAGCGCTGCATGGCGCGCCTTCTCCGAGCGGCGGGGAATCTCGCGCAGCAACATGTCCACCGCCGGCGGACCCATCGCCCCGGCGATGAAATCGATGGCGGTCATGTTCCGCTCGAAAGCAGTATCCGCATGGGTCGAGCGCATCGCCCGCAACAGAGCGCCGCGATCGCCCGCCAGGGAAAGGGCATAGAGCACGTCGAGGTAGGTCCGACCCTTCTGGTACCGAAGCTGTTTTTCGAGGATCGGGATCACCCGCCGGTCACCCGTCGCTCCGAGGGCGTAGATCATCACCGGCCAGGTGATCTTGGAGTGGCGTTCGAGTTCGGCGACGAAGATCGGGATGGCGGGGGGGCCCAGCTCCGCGATCTCGCGCACGATCCGGGCATGGTCCTGGGCCGAGATGGTTCGCCGGAGCTGGTCGAAGAGGCTCGCCGCTCGGCGCACCAGTGCCGGAGAGGGTTCAGGGAAGGTGGGCTGCGCGCTGGCCGCCGCCCCAGCCGGCGTCGAGGGCCGAGCAGTGGGTTCGGCTCCTGTCGCCAGGGCGGGCAGGAGGAGCATCGGCAGCAGGCAGCGGAGTGTCTTCATCGTCCAAGGTTGTTACCAGAGCCCGGAAGGGATGGCAAATCGGGGTCCGTTGGTCGCTGGATCGGCTGACCACCGCCCGCGAGCGGCCCGGCTGCTACGCCCCTCCTTGGCTTTCGCTGCGCATTTGCTATAATGCCCTATTCGGCACCGGGCCTGGCCGCGTGCGTCCGTCGCCGGGGTTCCCATCGAGGAGGCTCCTCATGGCCCTGACACGCAGGCAGAAGCAGATCTTCGACTACATCAACGAGTTCATCGAACGGCACGGCTATTCGCCGAGTCTCGAGGAGATCGGCCGGCACTTCGGTCTGTCCTCGGTGGCGACCGTCCACAAGCACGTGACCAACCTGGTCCGCAAGGGACTGCTCCGCCGTTCGTG
The DNA here is from genome assembly GCA_027001345.1 of Acidobacteriota bacterium. Classification (GTDB taxonomy): domain Bacteria; phylum Acidobacteriota; class Polarisedimenticolia; order J045; family J045; genus JALTMS01. The sequence goes on from JALTMS010000330.1 coordinate 1,734, forward strand.
GAACCAGAACCGCTCGATCGAGGTGGTCAAGGAAGACGAGGCGCCCCGGGCGGTGGAGATTCCGCTGCTCGGTCGTATCGCCGGTGATCGTCCCGTGGAAGTGATGGGCAGCCGGGAGATGCTTTCCGTGCCTTCCTGGTTGGTGGGTCATGGGCGGACCTACGCCCTGACCGTCGATGGCGACGGACTGCGCGGCGAGCAGATCCGCCACGGCGACTTCGTGATCATCGAGGAACGGCGCCACTTCGACGATGGCCACCTGGTCGTGGCCCTGGTCCACGGGGAGCAGCCGCGCGTGTGCCGATTGAAGACCGACGCAGGCCAGATCCGACTCGGTAGCGGTGAGGCTGCGCGCACAGCTCCCCGGGATCGGGTCGAGGTCCGCGGCGTGGTCCGCGGCGTTCTGCGCCGGTGCTGAATTCGCGTCGCTCCGGGCCACGCCTGCGGGAGCAGAGCCCGGCGCCCGTCCGGGGCCTCGACGTTCGTGCGGTGGGAGCCAGTCATCGTGACGAGGCTCACGCCATCGTCGCCTCGGATCCGGTGGTCCACGTTCACGTCGGCGCCTTTCTCTGGGCTGTCGGTGGTCTGTTTTCCCCTCGCCCCCGCCTGGTCGGCCTGTTCGATGCGGGTCGGCTCGTGGGTCTGATTCAGCATTGCCGGGGGCTGTCCTGGGCGGTGCGTCCCGAGCATGGCAACGACCATCGTCTCTTCGACGCCCTGGCCGCCTTCGCCGCGCGAGCCACGACTCGCGAGGAAGTGATCATCGGTCCCGAAGCCGGGATCGAGAGCCTGCTGCCCCGCCTCGGTGCTCACGGCCTGTGGGCTCGGGAGATTCGACGCCAGCAGATGATGGCGCCGCCCCACGTTCTGCGGCCGCGTTGCCTGCCGACTCTCGGTCGCTTCGAGTTGCGCCCGGCGACGCCGGACGACCTGCCCTGGCTGCTCGAAACCCACGCGGCGATGTGCCTCGAGGACCTGGGCGTCGATCAGGTGGCTCGCAACCCGGAGGGCTACAGCCGCTATTTCGGCGAGCTGGTGCGGGAGGGGCGAAGCCTGGTGGGAGAGGGTTCGGAAGGTCCGGTGTTCAAGGCCGAGATTCCCCTCGAAAGCCGGCACTCCCGCCTGGTGGAAGGGGTCTACACCCTGCCCGCCTACCGGGGGCGGGGCTTTGCCTCCCAGGCGATGCGGGAAATCCTCGAGCGCACCGCGGCGCTCGGCAAGCGAGCCTGCCTCTACGTCCATCGTCGCAACGAAGGCGCGATCCGCCTGTATCGTGCCCTCGGTTTTCGTACCGAGCGGGAGTGGAGCACGGTGGTCATCGCCCGCGGTCCGGCGCGCCGCTCGGTGGAGATCTGACCTTTCACTTCCCCATCTCTTCCCGAGCCTTCGCGCCCGGGCGCCGCAACGGTGCGCAGTAGCCCGCCGCCGCGTATATTGGTGTGCGAGTCTCGAGGAGGTGAGCCGGCGTGAGTGCTGATCTGATCGTGCAGACCTGCATGTACTTTCTTGGTGCCTGGGGCGTGATTTGCGTTCTGCACGCTCTGGTCGTGGCGCGCGATCCGCGCTGGGAGCCGGCGGCTCCCGAGCCCCCGCACCACCACTGAGATCGTGTCGTTTTCCGTTCGGCTCGTTCCGGTCTGACGTTTTCGTCACCGCGAGAACAAAAACGAATCCGCGTGGGGCTCCCAGAGCCCTCGGCAGCGTCTCAAGCCGTTGAGAGGCTGGAGGATCCACTGTAAACTGCATGGCATGGTTCGTGCTCGTTCGACAGGCGGGTCATCGTCGATTCACAACTTCAAACGCCATCCTCCGATGACGGAAGGGAGTGGTTCACCATGAGCAGGAAACTGATGCTTCTCGCCGCCCTGATCGCTCTGCTGGGAGCCTTCACCCTGGGTTGCAATTCCAGTAGCGACCCCTTGCCGGGGGAGAAGACGGGAACCGTCTCGGTCACCCTCAGCACCGGGGCCGGCACAGCGGCCAACTCGAGTCCGTCCGTGATGGGGGCGACGGCCGCTGCCGCCACCGAACTGAACGTCACCTTCTCGTCGCTGACGCTCTACAACTCCAGCGGCAACCCGTCGACCGATCTCTTCTCCCAGCCCACCACGCTGAACCTGATGGAGTACACCGTCGGTCAGTTGCTTGCGGACTACCCGGTGCCCGTGGGCACCTACAACTGCCTCGACGCCGACATCGAGACGATTCAGGTGGTGGACAACGGCAACACCTGCACCCTGAGCAATCCCGGTTTCGATCTGCCGGGAAGATGCATGGCGACCGGTTTTCTCACCGTGGAAGAGGACGGCACCTACAATCTGCTCTACGAGATTCCGGTGCTCGGGGCCTCCTGCGAGAGCGATGGCGGCGTGCCCTCGTTCGACTTCGGCATGCCCAACGTCTCGATGCCCTGATTCCGTGCCTTGGCCGGCGCGCGCAGAGGTCGGGCCGGGATCGCCTGGCTGCTGCTGATCTTCGTCACGCCGGCTGTGGCGGATGATTTCTACCCCCTCGGACGGCGTCATCCCGTCCAGGGGGTCTTTCTTTCTCCACCCCTCACCGGCCCCGAAGTGCTGCCGGCGGGCCGCTGGCGACTGGGCTGGCGGCTGGAGGAGAGCAACACCGTCAATCGGGGAGCCGTCTCGCTGCGCAGCCAGGTGCTGCTCGACACCGAGGTCACCCGCCTGGCGGTGGATCTGGCCCGGGGTCTGGGCGGGGGATGGGAACTGCGGGTGGAGTTGCCCTGGAAGCGGCGCTGGGGCGGCGTGCTCGACCGTCCGATCGAGGTCGTCGAGCGGGCCGTCGGCCAGAGCAACCCCCTGCGCGCGCAACTGGCTCGGAACGGCAGCCGGCTCCTGCTGCTCGATGCCGGCGTTCGGGTAATCGATCAGCGGGCGGGCGCTTCGGGGTGGGGTGACCTGGAGGTCGGCCTGGTGCGGGGCGGGGTACTGAC
>JALTMS010000331.1 GCA_027001345.1 Acidobacteriota bacterium
CCGGGGAATTGTAGCGCGGAATCAGGCGACCGGCGCAGTGTCGCACCCCGGCAATCGGCGCCAACCCCGTCGAAGAGTGCAACCGCAGGGAGAGGTCTCTTCGCGGCCATCGAGCATGAACGGTCGAATTCACCGTATCAACTGGAATGCTTTTCCGCCCGAGTTGGAGGAGACTCGTGGCTCCGGCGGTGCGCCGTCGTCGAAAAAGGAGGATTGTCCGTGCTTCGTAGGGTGATGATGAGTGTCGTCTTGCTCGCCGGCATCGGCACTGCCACCGCCGACATGAGCCTCGAGGAGATCCTGGCCAAGAACATCGAGGCGCGTGGAGGGCTCGAGAAGATCACCGCCGTCCAGAGCGTTCGCGCCAGCGGCACGATGACGATGATGGGCGGCCAGATGGAAGTTCCCTTCACCTGGGAGTGGCGTCGGCCCGACGCGTTCCGGGTGGAGTTTACGATCCAGGGCCAGACTGGCACTCAGGCATTCGATGGTCAGGTGGCCTGGATGCACATGCCCTTCATGGGCAAGGCTGCACCGGAGATCATGCCCCCCGAGCAGGCCCGTGAACTGGAGACGCGCTCCGACATGATCGACGGCCCGTTCATCAACACCGAGGAGAAGGGCTACAAGCTCGAGTACCTGGGCCAGGCGGACGTGGACGGAACTCCTGCGTACAAGATCAAAGTCACCGACAAGCATGGAGACGTGACGGTCCAGTACATCGATGCGGAATACTTCCTGCAGATCAAGTCGGAGGGCTCGCGCAAGATGGGTGAGACCGTCATCGAGTTCGAAACGGTCTACGGCGATTTCAAGGAAGTCGATGGCGTGATGATCGCGCACTCCATCGAGTCTCATGCCAAGGGAGCACCCGGAGGCCAGACGATCACCATCTCCTCGATGACGTTCAACGTCGATCTCGCCGATGACCGTTTCGCATTTCCCGGCGACGACGATACAGCGAAGAAGAACGAATGACGGCCCACCGAGCGAGAACTCCAGCCGCACTTCTCATCTCCCTCTGCCTGCTCCTGGTGACGACCGGTCCTGCGTCCGCCGCTGGAGGAGCGAAGGTGGACACCAACACTTTCGGCGCTCTCCGGGCTCGCAGCATCGGGCCCGCGGTGATGGGAGGGCGCATCACCGCTCTCGATGCCACGAGCAAGGAGCCCCACACGATCTATGTCGGTTCCGCCAGCGGCGGTCTGTGGAAGTCGATCGACGGTGGAATCGTCTTCCGACCGATCTTCGACGAGCACACCCAGTCGATCGGCGCGGTGACCTGCGACCCCAGCGACGACGAGACGATCTGGGTCGGCACCGGGGAGTCCTGGACCCGCAACAGCACTTCCGTAGGCGACGGCGTCTACAAGAGCACGGATGCCGGAAAGAGCTGGCAACACGTCGGTCTGGAGGACAGCGAGCGGATCGCGCGCATCGTGGTCCACCCCACGAGGCGCGAGACGGTCTATGTCTGCGCTACCGGGCACCTCTGGGACGCCAACCCGATGCGAGGTGTATTCAGAACCACCGACGGCGGTAAGAGCTGGAAGAAGATCCTCTACATCGACGAAGACACCGGCTGCTCGTGGCTCAGCATCGATCCCCAGGATCCGCAGATTCTCTACGCCGGAATGTGGCAGTTCCGCCGCTCGCCCGACTTCTTCTCTTCCGGCGGTCCCGGCAGCGGCCTCTACCGCTCCGTCGATGGCGGCGAAAGCTGGACTGAGTTGCGCAAGGGGCTTCCCGAGGGGGATCTCGGCCGCATCGCGGTCGAACCCGCTCCGAGCCGCCCCTCGACAGTCTACGCGGTGGTGGAGTCGGAAGGCGGCGCGGCATTCTATCGTTCGCAGGACTTCGGTGAACACTGGGAAAAGCGCTCGACTTCCATGAACGTCAAGATGCGACCTTTCTACTTCGCGCTGCTGGTTCCGGACCCCGAAGACTATGAGATGGTCTACAAGCCGGGGCTGAGCCTCGGCGTGACTCGAGACGGAGGCAGGACCTTCTCCAGCCCCTTCGGCAGCAGCGGTTTCGGATCTTCGGTGCACTCCGATCTGCACGCCCTGTGGATCAATCCCTCGAACCCGAAGGAATTGTTTCTTGGCACCGACGGCGGCCTCTATCACTCACTGGACCGGGGAGCGACCTGGCGTCACCTGAACAATCTGCCCATCGCCCAGTTCTACCAGGTGGGCTACGACATGTCCCGGCCCTACCACGTCATGGGTGGGCTGCAGGACAACGGTTCGTGGCGCGGTCCATCGACCAGGAACGGCGGAATCCTCAACCGGGACTGGATCTTCCTCAACGGAGGTGACGGTTTCCATGCCTACCCTGACCTCTCCGATCCGCAACTGATCTACGCCGAGTACCAGGGCGGCCATCTCTCCCGCATCGACCTTTCCACTGGGGAGGCCAAGGACATTCAACCCTGGGCCAGGGGAGACGAACAGACGCTGCGCTTCAACTGGAACATGCCGGTGGTAGTCAGCCAGCACACCAAGAACACGCTTTACGTCGGCTCACAGTACCTTCACCGCTCGAGGGATCGAGGCGACACGTGGGAGACCATCTCCCCGGATCTAACGACCAATGACCCCCAGCGCCAGCGCCAGAAGAGTTCGGGGGGGCTGACGATCGACAATTCCACCGCGGAGAACAACACCACCATCTTTTCGATCGCGGAGTCGCCCCTGGATCCCGACCTGCTGTGGGTCGGCAGCGATGACGGGCGAATCCACCTGACACGAGACGGGGGCGCGAGCTGGAGTGACGTGACCGCCAACGTTCCGGGTCTCGCAGAGGGCGCGTGGGTTTCCCAGGTGGAGGCATCGGCTCACGACGCGGCCACCGCGCTGATCGCCATCGACGATCACCGGCGGGGCGACATGAGGCCTCAGATCTTCGTCACGAACGACTTCGGCCAGAGCTGGAGGAGCATCGTCGGAGAGGGCCTCGAGGGCTTTGCCCACGTGATCCGACAGGATCCACTCAATCCACAGCTCCTGTTCGCGGGTACCGAGTTCGGACTCTATATCAGTCTCGACGGTGGAGAGCACTGGGCACGGTTCAGCGGCAACCTTCCGCGAGTACCGGTACACGATTTGAAAATCCATCCACGCGAGCAGGATCTGATCATCGCGACCCACGGACGCGGCATCTACATCCTCGACGATCTGACCCCGCTCAGGTCCCTTGGCGAAGAGGTCCTGAATTCGGATATTGCGCTGCTCCCTTCCCGTCCAGCAGTGATGACTATGCCGGGCCTGGGCAACTGGTTTCCCTCCGACGCGGAGTTTGTGGGCGAGAGCATTCCGGAGGCCGTCTCGATCTTCTTCTACCAGAAGCGCCGTCACCTCTTCGGCGACCTGAAGGTCGAGATTCTCGGCCAGGACGGCACGATCCTCGCAACTCTGCCGGCCGGCAAGCGCCGGGGCCTGAATCGCGTCGTCTGGGCGATGCGCAAGAAGCCACCGGAGCTGCCCCCTGCTTCCTCCCTCGTGTTCTCCTTCACGGGTCCCCGGGTGGCGGAGGGGCGCTACACCTTCCGGTTGACGAAGGGCAGCAAGCAGCTCGAAGGGCAAGTGGAACTGGTTGCCGATCCTCGCTCGCCGCACTCCACAGAAGATCGCGAGTTGCAGCAGCGGAGCGCAATGCGGCTCTACGACGCCCTTTCGGACCTGACCTATCTCGTGGAGTCCATCGCGGACCTACGAGATCAGGCGTCCGAACGGGCGAAAGGCCTCAGGCGCGGTTCTTCCCTCGCCGCGCGCCTGGAGGACTTCGGCAGGGAGCTGGAGGAGCTGCGCGCCTCGATGGTCTCCACCTCCGACGCAGGCTGGCTTTCGGGAGACGAGAAGTTGCGTGAGCACATGGGCAATCTCTTCGGCAGCATCAACAACTATCAGGGGAAGCCGACTGCCACACAACTCGAACAGATGGAAGTCCTGCTCGAGGAACTGAAGGAAAAGCAGGACCGTTTCGAGCGGCTGCTGGCCCAGCAGCAGGGGCGGCTGAACAGGGCTCTCGAGCGCCAGGGGCTCGAGCCGATCGGTCGGCTCACACGCTCGGAGTGGCTCGAGCGACGCAAGGCGGCGGGAAGTTCCGGCCTCGTGAATGCCACCGCCGGCAGCCTGCACCGGACTCTGGACCGTGCCCTACCGGCACTGTTGCCCTGAGCGATTCCCGCAAGGCGAACCGTCGGTCGACGAAGGGTCAGGTACTCCGACTCAATGCCTCGATGGGATCGAGACGTGAGGCCTTCTCGGCCGGGTAGATACCGAAGACCAGGCCGGTCAGGGCGCAGACCGTGAAGGCCACCGCCGGCGCAGTCAGCGACCAGGCAAAGGGCCAGCCGGAAAAGATGGAGATCCCCCAGGCCAGCAGGAAGCCGAGAACGACGCCAGCCAGGCCACCGGCGAGGGAGACCGTCAGCGCTTCGATCAGAAACTGGCGCCGGATGTCCGCTCGACGAGCGCCGATCGCACGCCGGATGCCGATCTCCCGCGTCCGCTCGACGACCGTGGCGAGCATGATGTTCATGATGCCGATACCGCCGACCAGCAGCGAGATGCCCGCGATCGAGGCCATCACGATGTCGAAGATGCGCTGAGTCCTCCGGTGCTGCTCGAGCAGGTCTTCCGGAACGATGATGCGGTAGTCCCC
>JALTMS010000332.1 GCA_027001345.1 Acidobacteriota bacterium
ATGCCGTGCCCGTCGAGGGCCAGCAGGTGCCCCGGAGGCAGCTTCTGCACCTCGCGCAAGATGGTGCGGGGGGCGACCACGTAACGCAGGGTGAGGTACTCCTCGAGCGCTCCGGGGTCGAGTTCCCGCGGCACGCCCGGGGCCTCGAGCAGGGCCGCGAGGGTCGAGGCGAAGGCCACGCGCTCGCCGCGTGCATGGAAGAACAGGGGTTTTTCGCCCAGGCGGTCGCGTACCAGCCAGCTCCGGTCGCTCTCCCGGTCGTGGAGCGCAAAGGCGAAGGGGCCGACCAGGTGGTCGAGGGCCGCCTCGCCCCAGCGCTCCCAGGCGGCGAGCAGGATTTCGGTATCCGACGTCGAACGCAGATCCCGTGGCTCGAGGCCGAGTTCGGCACGCACTTCCCGGTGGTTGTAGATCTCGCCGTTGAAGGCCACCGTCAGCCGCCCCGAGGCCGAGTGCATCGGTTGATGACCGGCGGAGGACAGGTCGATGATCGCCAGCCGGCGATGGCCGAGGGTGATCGTCCTGGCGGCGACCAGGCCGTGGTCGTCGGGTCCGCGGCGGACCATGCGCGCGAGCATCTGCCCGACGATCCGCTGATCGTCGCCCGCGACACCTTCCCAGCGCCAGATGCCCGCCACTCCACACATCGTCTCGACCTTCCTCTGCGGCAGCGGCCATGATCTCAGATCACCGTCCGCTGCGGGGGGCTGCACGGGACGTTTTTCGCGGTACCTTTCCGGACCCGTGAGCATGGGAAGGGAGTCTGCGGTGGCATTTCGGGCCTGGCTCGACGAACTCGGACGCTGGATTCTCCGGCTGTGGGCCGCGGCCGCGGCGTCGTTCTTGCCGTTGCTGGTGGCGGGCCTGCTCAGTGGTCGTCAATGGCTGCTGGGAGCCGCCCTGCTGGTTCTGCTGGCCTACACCCTTCCCTACACCCTCTTGTTGACTTCGAGCCTGCTGCGCAGTCGCTGATCCGGCCCGCGATCGTGTGGCATACGGGCCGGGAGGGCTGGCGCTGCCTCCGGCCGGGGCGGACAATCCCCGCCGGAGGTGTTCCGATGGGTCGTTTCCGCTTCACTGCCGTTCCGGTCGCCGCCGCTGTGGTTGTCGCCATGCTGGCCCCGGCCGTCGCCGCACCCCTGCGCGCACCGCTGCCTCCGGAGGCCGAGTGGCACGGCGCGAGCGAGGCGCTGGTGGCCGCTGCCGATGACCCCTGGATCACCCCCGCCGAGACCAGCGGCCTGATCCGCAGCGCGGGGCTCGACGAGATGCGGGCCTGGCTCGAGCGCCTGGCCGCCGCCACCGAAAAGGTGCATCTGCTCACCCTGGGTTCGACTCCCGAAGGGCGGGAGATGATCCTGGTGGTGGCCAGCGCCGATGGCGCGGCCGACCCCGAAGCGCTGGCGGCCAGCGGCAAGCCGACGCTCTTCGTCCAGGCCGGGATTCACGCCGGCGAGATCGACGGCAAGGACGCCGGCCTGATGCTGCTGCGCGACCTGCTCTTCGGTGACGAGCAGGCCCTGCTCGAGGGCTGCAACCTGCTCTTCCTGCCGGTGTTCAACGTCGATGGGCACGAGCGTAGCTCGCGCTGGAGCCGGATCAACCAGCGGGGACCGGAGGTGATGGGCTGGCGCACCACTGCGCGCAACCTGAATCTCAACCGTGACTACGCCAAGGCCGACACCCCCGAAATGCGCCTGCTGCTGGGGGTGCTCGAGCGCTTTCCCGTGGATCTCTACATCGACGTGCACGTCACCGACGGGGCGGACTACCAGTACGACATCACCTACGGCTGGAACGGGCCCCACGCCCACTCGCCGGCGATCGCCCGCTGGCTCGATCAGCGCCTGGCTCCAGCCTGGCGGCAGGCTCTCGAGCGGGCCGGGCACGTTCCCGGGCCGCTGATCTTTCTCGTCGATCGGCGCGATCCGACCGAGGGCATCGTCGGCTGGACCGCTTCGCCCCGCTATTCCAACGGCTATGGAGACCTGCGTCATCTGCCCACGATCCTGGTGGAGAACCACTCTCTCAAATCGTTTCGACGCCGGGTGCTGGGCACCCGGGTGGCGCTGGGCGAGGCGATGCGCGTGCTCGGCGAGCAGGGTGCGGACCTGCGCCGGGCCGTGGCCGCCGACTCCCGTCGCCGCTCGCCCGTGCCTCTGAGCTGGAAAGCGCCCACCACCCCACCGGCGATGATGACCTTTCTCGGCATCGAGCCCCGGATCGAAGCGTCGGCGATCAGCGGCGGTGACGTGGTGCGCTGGACCGGCAAGCCCTGGCGCGGGAAAGTGCCGGTGCGCGCCAAGACCGAGCCGGCGGCCGTCGCCCGGCGCCCCGAGGCCTACTGGGTCAGTGCCGCCTGGAGCGAGGTCATCGAGCGTCTGGCGCTGCACGGCATCCACTTCGAGACCCTCCGCGAGCCCAGGGAGGTGAGGGTCGAAGCCCTGCGTTTCGGTGAGCCGAATTTTGCCGAGCGGCTTTTCGAGGGACGCCTGCGGGTCAGCGCTCCTTACACCACCGAGCGCCGCCAGTGGGTCTTCCCTCCCGGCTCGGTGCGGGTGCCCACCGACCAGCCCCTCGGAGATCTGGTCGTCGCGCTGCTCGAGCCGGAGGGGCCCGACTCCTTTTTCCAGTGGGGTTTCTTCTCGGAAATCTTCCAGCGCACCGAGTACGCCGAGGCCTACGCCCTCGAGCCCCTCGCGGCTCGGATGCTCGCCGCCGACCCTCGACTCCGTCGCCAGTGGCAGCAGGCGCTGGAGGCCGACGCCGGCCTGCGGGACGATCCGCGCCGGCGCCTGGAGTGGTTCTACCAGCGCTCGGCCTACTACGATCAGCGCTACCGGCTCTACCCCGTCGCGCGTCAGTGGGCCGATCCGGGATCCTGAGCCGCCGTCGGCGGCGCGGACAATCCGGGCTATGATGCGGCGGCCCGGCCCCGCCCCTCCGGCGGGATCTTCCGCCGGGCCCTGCCGAGGAGGGAGCGATGGCGTTGCAGCCCTGGTTTGCCCAATTGCTGGTCTGCCCCGAGTCGAAGAAGCCCCTGATCTACTTCCGGGACGAGAACTTTCTCTTCTGCCCCGATTCCAAGCTCAAGTACCGCATCGAGGACGACATCCCGGTATTGCTCGTCGACGAGGCCGAGCGCTTGAGCGACGAACGGGTCGCCGAGCTGCTGGCCGCCGCCCGAGAGCAGGGCCTGGTGAGTTGAGGGTTCGAGTCAGGGCCGGGGCACCCCGGTGGAGTCATCGATGAGCACTTACGACTACCGGTCGATCGAGCGCAAGTGGCAGCGGATCTGGGAGGAGCGCAAGACCTTCCGCACCGCCGGACCGGGGGAGGAGGGCTTCGACGCCTCCCGGCCCAAGTTCTACGTGCTCGACATGTTCCCTTATCCTTCCGGGGCCGGGCTGCACGTCGGACACCCCCTGGGCTACATCGGCACCGACATCGTCGCCCGCTACAAGCGGATGAAGGGGTTCAATGTCCTGCATCCGATGGGCTTCGACGCCTTCGGTCTGCCTGCCGAGCAATACGCCGTGGAAACCGGTGTCCATCCCCGGGTGACCACCGAGAAAAACATCGCCAACATGGTGCGGCAGCTCGAGGGCTTCGGACTGGGCTACGACTGGGATCGTCGCCTGGCGACCATCGAGCCTTCCTACTACCGCTGGACGCAATGGATCTTCCTCCAGATCTGGAATAGCTGGTTCGATCCCCAGGCTCAGCGGGCGCGACCCGTCGAGCACCTGCGGGCGCGTCTGGAGGCCGGCGAGCTGGAAGTCGATGCCGACGGGCGGGTCGTGCCCGCGGGGCAGGGAGGACGGCCCTGGAGCGCGCTGGACGAAGCGGCTCGGCGGGAAGTGATCGATGGCCACCGGCTGGCCTATCTGGCCGAGGTCCCGGTGAACTGGTGCCCCGATCTGGGTACGGTGCTGGCCAACGAGGAAGTCACCGCAGACGGGCGCTCGGAGCGAGGCAACTTCCCCGTCTACAAGCGCCCGTTGCGGCAGTGGCAGTTGCGCATCACGGCCTACGCCGAGCGGCTGATCGCCGACCTCGACCTGGTGGACTGGCCGGAGCCGGTCAAGCAGATGCAGCGCAACTGGGTCGGGCGCAGCGAGGGGGCTCGGGTGGACTTTCCCCTCGCCGGAGCCTCGCGGCGGATCGAGGTCTTCACCACCCGTCCCGACACCCTCTTCGGTGCGACCTACATGGTGCTCGCCCCCGAGCACCCCTGGGTTCCGGAGATCACCACCGATGGGCAGCGCGAGGCGGTCGAGGCCTACCGGCGCCAGGCCCAGGCTCGCAGCGATGTCGATCGCCAGGCCGACAGCCGGGAGAAGACCGGCGTCTTCACCGGGGCACGGGCGATCAATCCGGTGACGGGAGAGACGATTCCGATCTGGATCGCCGACTACGTGCTGATGGGCTACGGCACCGGTGCGATCATGGCCGTGCCGGCCCACGACAGCCGTGATTTCGACTTCGCCCGCCGCTTCGGGCTGCCGATTCGGGCGGTGGTCGAGCCCGATGCGCAGTGGCTCGAGGCCCATGCGCCCGCCGGCGCCCAGGGCGATCGACGCCAGCTCTACCTCGATGATCCCGGGGCCTTCACCGAGGCTTTCACCGGCCAGGGTCGCGCGATCGCCTCGTCCAATGGAGAGGTCCGCCTCGACGGTCTGTCGACCGCCGAGGCCAAGGCCCGGATCACTCACTGGCTCGAGCAGAAGGGTCTCGGTCGGCGGGAAGTGCAGTACAAGCTGCGCGACTGGCTGTTTTCCCGCCAGCGCTACTGGGGTGAGCCCTTCCCCGTGCTGCACGGAGAGGACGGGGAGATCCGTGCGGTGGACGAGTCCGAGCTGCCGGTGGTGCTTCCCGAAATGGAAGATTTCCGGCCGCCGGTCTCCGATGACCCCGAAAAGCCGCCTCAGCCCTCTCTGAGCCGGGCGCCGGAGAGCTGGAAGAAGGTCGTGATCGATGGCAAGACCTACCAGCGGGAGCTGAACACCATGCCCCAGTGGGCGGGTTCCTGCTGGTACTACCTGCGCTTCATCGATCCGCACAACGACCAGCGCCTCGTCGATCCGGACAAGGAACGCTACTGGATGGGCCCTGGTGGGGTCGATCTCTACGTCGGCGGTGTGGAACATGCCGTCCTGCACCTGCTCTACGCCCGCTTCTGGCACAAGGTGCTCTACGACCTCGGGCACGTCTCCACTCCCGAGCCTTTCGGCCGCCTGTTCAATCAGGGCTACATCCTCGCCTGGGCCTACCAGGACGAGCGGGGGGTCTATGTGCCGGCCGAAGAGGTCGAGCAGCACGAGGACGGCAGCTACACCTGGAAGGGCAAACCCGTCACCCGGCACTACGGCAAGATGGGCAAGTCGCTGAAGAACGCGGTGGCTCCCGACGCGATCTACGAGGAGTACGGCTGCGACACCCTGCGGCTGTACGAGATGTACATGGGCCCGCTCGAGACATCCAAGCCCTGGATCACGCGGGACATCGTCGGCATCAGCCGCTTCCTGCACCGGGTGTGGCGCAACTTCGTCGGCGAAGAGGGTGCGCTGAAGGTCAGTGAGCGGCCGGCGGAACTCGAATTGCGCCGCCTGTTGCACCGTACGATCCAGCGAGTCAGCAGCGACATGGAGGAACTGGGCATCAATACCGCCATCGCGCGGCTGATCGAGCTGAACAATGCCCTGGTGCCCCTCGAGGATCTTCCCCGGGAAGTGGCCGAGCCCTTCGTGCTGATGCTCGCCCCGATGGCTCCCCACCTGGCGGAGGAACTCTGGGAGCGGATGGGACATTCGGAATCCGTCGCCACCGCGCCGTGGCCCGAGTGGGACGAGCGCTACCTGGCGCAGGATCAGGTGGAGATCGTCGTTCAGGTCACGGGCAAGGTGCGCGGCAAGGTGAAGGTCGCCGCCGAGGCCGACGAGGCTGCCGTGCGGCAGGCGGCGGAGGCCGACGAGCGCATCGCGCGACACCTGGCGGGCAAGACGGTTCGCAAGGTGATCTACATCCCGGGTAAGCTGATCAACATCGTGGCCGTCTGAGTTCTGCGCAGGCGGTCTGACGGGAGGGTGAGCGTGTCCCAGGCTCCGGACGAACGGCAACTCCTCGAAAGCCTGCGCAACGCCGAGCCCGGAGCTTTCGAGGACTTCGTCGATCGCTTCGGCGACCGGATCTACGGTTTCGGTTTGCGGATGTGCGGCGAGGTCGAGGATGCCCGGGATGTTTTCCAGGAGACGCTGCTTCAGGCCTATCAGAAGATCGGCCAGCTCAAGCATCCCGAAGCGCTCAAGTCCTGGCTCTACCGGGTGGCCTCCAACGCCTGCCTGATGAAACGCCGCCGGGGCAAGTTCGAGCCGCGTCGCGAGCTGTCCCTCGACGAGTTGATGCCAGCCGGCAGCGAGGGGCCGAAGATCGAGATCCCCGATCCGGGGCGGCTGCCCGACGAGCAGGCGGCCAGCGGGGAGTTGCGGGCTCTGCTGCGAGAGGCGATCGCCGAGCTGCCCGAGCACTACCGGATCGTGCTCGTGCTGCGGGACATGGAGCAGCTCTCCACGCGAGAGGTCGCCGAGGCCCTCGACCTGGCGGAGACCGCCGTCAAGATGCGTCTGCACCGGGCCCGACTGATGGTGCGCCAGCGGCTCGAGGCGATGCTGGCCCGCCGCACGGCGGAAGGGGAGGCCTGAGATGGGTTGCGACCATCAGCACGGCGATCTGAGTTGCCGGGAGATCTTTGCCCTGCTCTCGGAGTACCTCGACGAGGAACTCGACGCGTCGATCTGCTCGCAGCTCGAAGAGCATCTCGAGGACTGCCCTCCCTGCGTGGATTTTCTCGACTCGCTCCGGCGGACGATCGGGCTGCTGCAGGCCGAGGGGCGGCCGCTCGAGGCGCCGCCGGACCTGCGGCGAGAGGTGATCGATGCCCTCCGCCGACTCCAGCCCCCCGAATCTCGGTGACCTTTCGTGGCGGTCTGCATCTCTCTGGTAGGGCGATGCTTCGCCCGGGAGGTGCTGATGACCATCAACCGTCTGCTGCGCGCGATCGCCGGCTTCTTCGTTCTGCTCTCGGTGGCTCTGGGCTACTGGGTCAGCCCCTGGTTTCTGCTCTTCACCGCGTTCGTCGGCCTGAATCTCCTCCAGTCGGCCTTCACCAACTGGTGCCCGATGATGGCGATTCTGCGGGGGATCGGCATGCGCGAGGGCTGAGCCTCTCGCCTCTTGGGGTGACGAATGTCCGGCGAAATTGCCGCCGCCCGGCAGGGAATTCCGTGTCCGTTCGATGAAAGCCGTTGACAGGGCGGGGTCCCAATTTCAAGATTGCCTTTCGATAAGTCTTCCCCGCTGCTCGAAGGGAGAGATCTGATGGGACGTTCGGGACGGAAGTGGTGGTTTTTCGTGACAGGAATGCTCGCTCTCACGGCTCTGCTGACCGTGGGATGCGCCAGTTCGAAGCGGGTCGGGGGCGATGACTTTCCCCAGACCGTAGAGGCCGTGGTCGAGGCAACGCCTTCCGAGCCCGATCGAATCGACTTCCTCGATGTCGATCCCTGGACCCTCGAGCCGGGCGGGTCGGCCACGGTGACCGTCAAGGGCACCGAGGGACGCCGCGCCGAGGTGGTGCTCAAGGGGCTCGAAGGAAAGGCCGCCGGCCACTCGACCGCCGTCGCCATGAGCGATGCGGGTGAGGGGAAGTACACCGGTCAGGTGGTGGCGAGCGGTGATCTCGCGCCGGGCAAGTATCGGGTCGAGGCCAGCCTGCTCGGCGGTCCCACCGGTCAGCCCACGCGGCTGGTCTCCTCCCGTGTGCTGACCGTCGTGGCCCCGCCGCCGCCGGTGGATCCGTGTGCGGAGCTGGCCAAGAGTCTGGCCACCCCGGTGATCCATTTCGACTTCGACAAGTACGACCTCAACGAGCAGGCCCGGGCCTACATCGCCCAGCTCGCGGCGAGCCTCAAGCAGATCGCGCCTCGGATCAGCTCTCTGACCGTCGAGGGGCACTGCGACGAGCGCGGCACGGTGGAGTACAACCTGGCCCTCGGAGCCCGGCGCGCGCTGGCCGTACGCGATGCGCTGCTCGCCGAGCCCGGCATGGAGGGGCTGACGGTCTCGACTCTCAGCCGCGGCGAGGAGCAGCCTCTGGTGCCCGGTGCGCGGACCGAAGAGGAGCACGCGCGCAACCGGCGGGCGGTCTTCGTCCTCCAGTGCAGCCCGCGGAAGTAGGCTCCGCACCGCACTCGATTTTTCAGGCGGGTCCGCATTGTGCGGGCCCGCCTGCTTTTGGGGCGTGGCCCGGGCTCGGGTCGTAGGCGGGGCCGGGGCTGCGTGTCGGGCGGAGTCCGCTCCCGGGGCCAGGGCTCGTCAGTCAGCCCCACGGGCCTCGCCGGCACCGTGGAGCGAAGAATGTTCACACCGTGGAGCGAAGAATGTTGACGCGACTTTTTCGCCCCGATTTTGGGCCCTTCGCCGAGGTTTGGAGAGCGTATCGGGGGCAAACGCCCTGATATTTGCGATGCACTATCGCCTCAGAGAGGGCGTACACATTCTTCGCTCCACGGTGGGCGAATAGAAAGAGAAGGGGGCATCCCGGTGGGATGCCCCTGATGCCCAGCCCGAGTTCGCCAGCCGGCCCCCCCTTGTCTGGCCCGGTGCGACCCCGTGGGGCTCCTGACGGAGACCCGATCAGGCAGTGAAGACCATCACGCGATAGACGCCGTCCTGGTCGCGGACCACCATCACGTGGTTGGCCCGCGCGTCCCGCTTGTGTCCGAGGTGCAGGCGCATGGGAATCGCCTGGTCCACCGGCCGGCGGGGGAGCTTGGAAAGCGCCGAGATGTAGCGCACCGAGCGCTCGCGGCCCTTGGCGTCCCGGCGCACGATGCGCAGCTCGAGACGATAGATCTGATCCGGGGCCAGCGCCTTGTCGAAGCGGATGTGCTCGACCAGGGTGCCCGGGGCGAAGGTGCGCTCCATGACCTGGGGCTGACCGAGGGCGGTCCGCTGACCGTACTGAATCTCGGGACGCAGGATGACCTGCAGGGTGTCGCCCTCTTCGAGCAGTCCGGTGACGCCCGGCCCGAGATCCAGATCGACCTTCAGGTCGAACGCTTCCTCGGCCAGTAGCGGTGTGGCGGCGAGCACGACGAGCAGGGCGAGGCCGGCGATCCAACGAGCTGTGTTCCGCAGCATCTGCCTATCCTCCATGGTTGGGCCTCCCCCCCACAGGACAGGGAAGGCGAATGCGGAGCGGTGCGCCCCGCGATCAGGCGAGTCCGAGAGAAAATCCGTCCACGACCATTTACGCCGTTTTTGACGGGATAGGAAGGGAAAAACGGCACTTCTCCCGGCCTCGATCCCGTTTCCCGGACTGCCGACTCTAGGTTGCCGGAAAATACGGCTCCCGCCAAGGTCCTGCGAACCACAAAGTGACATCCGCCCGGCTTGCCTTCCCCGTGGCCGAAACCCAACTTCTTTTCAGGGGCCTGCCGCGCAGATCGCCCGTGGCACGGGCGATGGAGGTCCAGCCGAGGGGAAATGGACGTCGTCACCACAGCAGGAGCCGGAGCCACCACCACGCAGCCGAGGCTGAGAGGGGACCTGGTCATCCACCCGGATGCCGAGACCGGCCGCGGACGGGTGGTCAAGGACCCCCGCAGCCGCCGCTACTTTCACTTCGACGAACTCGAGAGCTTCGTCCTCGAGCGCCTCGACGGGGTCCACACCCCGGTGGACATTCAGGTCGAACTGGCCAGCGAGATGGGCGAGGCCCTGAGCCTGGACGAGATCTACGATTTCATCGACACCCTCTCGGAGAAGGGGCTGGTGGAGTCGGACCGGCCCTGTTTGCCGGTACTCGAGCCGGCCCTTGGCCGCCAGGTGGTCATGGCGCTCGAGCAGGGAGGCTTTCGCTTCCGCACGGCCGACCAGCCGGCACCTCCGGGAGTCGCTCCCACCCGCCGCAACATGGCCGAGGCCAGGGAGTTCGACCAGGCCGTCGCGCTGCTACAGGAGGGCCGCTTCCAGGCGGCTTTACGTGCCTTCGACGAGATTCTGGCGGCCAATCCGGGCAACCAGCGGGCGGCCGCGATTCGGCAGATCCTGCTCCAGGCCGGTCAGGTGCGGCAGCTCGAGGCCGGCAAGCAGCAGGCTTCCGGGCCGAAGAACAGCCCCTTCTACTACCGGATTCCCCTTTTCGATCCGGACAGGCTCTTCACCCGTCTCGAGCCGATGCTGCGGCCGATCTGGACCCGCGGCTTTCTGGTGCTCTACGGCGCTCTGCTCGCCCTCGCGGGTTGGGTCGCCCTGACCTCCCATGCGGAGCTGGTCGCCAGTCTGCCCAAGCTGAGCCTGACCGGCTGGGCCGGCGGCCTGATCGTGGCGGTGGTCTTTCTCACCGCGATGCACGAATTCGCCCATGGTCTGACCTGCAAGCACTTCGGCGGGAAGGTCCCCGAACTGGGATTCCTGTTGATCTTCTTCTTCATGCCGGCGCTCTACGTGGACGTTTCCGACGCCTGGCTCTTTCAACGCCGCCGCCAGCGCGCGCTGGTCGGACTGGCCGGTCCGATGTTCGATCTGGCAGTGACCTGCCTGGCCCTGCTGGCCTGGCGGATCCTGCCCCCCGGACATCTGGGCATGGCCTGCATGCTGATCATGGTCAGCTCCGGCGGCAGCGTGCTGCTCAATCTCAATCCCCTCATGCGCCTCGACGGCTACTACGTCCTCTCCGACCTGTCGGGGATTCCCAACCTGCGTCGCGCGGCGCTGTCCGCCGCCGGTCGCCTGCTGTCCTCGCTGCGAGGCAAGCCGAGTCCCGTGACCCTGACCCTCGAGGCGCGCATCTTCCTCGGGGTCTACGGTACGCTTTCGGCGTTTTACATCGCCTTCATCATCTTCCTGCTGCTGCGCATGCTGACCACGATGAGCATCGCGCTGGCCGGGATCTGGGGCCCCGCGGCGGTGGGGGCGAGCCTGGTGATGCTGCTGCGTCGCCCGCTGCGTGCGGTGGGCCTGGCTCTGCTCGCTCGCCTGCGAGCGATGACCCTCGCCCGGCTGGTCAAGCTCGGCACGGCCTTCGCGCTGCTCGGTGTGCTCACCGCCGTGCCCTGGCCCCTGCGCGTGCGGGGCACGGGTGAGGTGCGCGCGCGCTTGCAGGTGGCGGTACGTCCCGAACTCAGCGGCAACATCGCCGAAATCCTCGTCCGCCAGGGCGAGCGGGTCGAGGCCGGCCAGGTCGTCGCTCGCCTCGATCGCAGCGAACTGCTGACCCAGCTCGCCATGACCCGCTCGGACATCGAGCGGGCCCGAGCCGACCTGCGCCTGCTGGTCGATGGCCCCCAGCGCGAACAGGTGCGGCAGGTCTGGGAGAAGGTGCGGGCGGCCAAGGCCGAAGTGGCTCATCTCTCTTCACGCCACGACCGCCTCGAGAAGCTGCGCGCCGAGGGCCTGGTCTCCACCGACCTCTACGAGCAGGTCAGCAAGGAACTGGCGGTCAGCCAGGGCACCTTGCGAGCCGCGACGGAGGAGGCCCGCATGGTAGAGAAAGGGGCACGTCCCGAGCGCATCGCCGCAGCCGAGGCGGAGGTCGCTCGCCTCGAAACCAAGGCTGCCAACGTCACGCGCCAACTGGCTGCCTGCGACCTGCGTGCGCCAATCTCCGGCGTGGTCGTCACCGCCGGCCTCGACTCCCGCACCGGCGAGCGCATCGCCTCCGGTGGCGACCTGCTCGAAATCGCCGACACCGACGATCTGGTGGTGGATGTCTCGGTGCTCGAGTCGGAGATCGGCGACGTGCAGCCCGGGCAGAGACTCGAAATGCGCCTGGCCGCCTATCCCGACCGCAGCTTCCGCGGCAAGGTGGTGGAGATCGCACCGATCGCCTCCCTCGACGACCTGGGCCGGGCTCACTTCCGGGTGCGCTGCACGGTGGACAGTGAGCAGGGGCTGTTGCGGCCCGGCATGACCGGGGCGGCCAAGATCGATTGCGGCCGGCTGAGTATCGCGCGGCTGGTCCTGCGCCGCGTGTTGCGCCTGATCGAACCCTCGCTGCTCTGACCGCCCCTCCCGCTGCCGTTCGACGGTAAACCGCGCTGACCGCGGAACCCTCGGCTGCGAGCACTCGACACGCCACTGTCCTGTTTCGACACAGCGCGTGTCGAGATCGTCCTCTCCACCACGACAGACGCAGATCGGCCGAGATCAGATTCGTCACTGCCCCGCTCGCGCAACAGGGCGCACAACGACAGTCAGCGACGGACAGCGTCTTCCCCGCGCTCTTTCCGCAAAAGTTGGCCCGTCCCTTGCTTAGTAGAGGGGCGGGAAGGGGCCTTCCTTCAGCGGGAGGGTCCGCGCTACGAAAACGGGATCGGAGATCCCATCATGCGGCCAGACGAAAACGGTTCGGCCGGAGGAGAATTGGGAATGAAGAAGCTCAACGTCCAGGAACTCGAGAGCCGTATCGCCCCGAGCGTTGGTCTGTTTGGTTTCCTGCAGAGTCTCGCGCAGTCCGATGCCGAGTTCGGCGAGGTCTTCAATCAGGTCGTCGATGCCGACGGCAACGTCGATGTGGGTACCACCACCGACATGGTCAACAACAGTGATCTCGGCGTGACCGTCAGCCCGGTGGTCAGCAGCTTCAACATCAGCAACCTGGTGATCCCCGACTCCACCGCTCAGTCGATTCTCTCCATGTTCGGTGGCTGATCGGCCTTCTGACACGCATCTGTTCGACAGCATGGGGAGCGCCCTCGGGCGCTCCCTTTTCTATTGCGCCACCGGTGTGACGAGCAACTCGCGGGCTTCGGCATCGTCGATCGAACGGGCGGTCTGGCGGAATTCGGCGTATTGCTCGGGCTCGATCCGCAGCGGCGGCATGGCAGCGCTGCGCTCGATGATCAGCTTGCCCGCGTCCAGCCGTGCGCTGAGGGAGAAGTGTCCGAGCTTGCCCTGGTACTCGAAGGGCTCGGGCACCCGCTCGAGGCGGTAGCCCTCGGGCACGACGATTTCGAGACGGTCATGGCGCTGGGCCTGGGGCGCGAAGAGCATCGGGTAGCGACGGGCGGGCAGCGAGCCGAAGCGTGGAATCAGCGCCAGAGGTTGGGTCGTCATCGGCAGAGCCAGGCCCGCGGCGGTCGGGCGACCGAGGTTGCCCCCCGTGAAGTGGAGGTCGAGTACCAGCTCGGCCTCGGGATCCTCGAGCCCTTCCATCTTCCATTGTTCGACCACGGCACCGGGAAAGGCCTGGTCCACCAGAGACTGCCGGACGAGGGGCATCTTTTCTCGGGGGACGTCCCGCAGCAGGCGCCGGGTCATCGCGGCGAACGAGCCCCGCAGCAGGAGCCGGATCTCGCCGCTGACCCGGCCGTCGGCCTCCAGTCGGAGCCGGGCCACCTGCTCCTGCAAGATCTGATTGCTGCTGCGGGGCAGGTGGATCAGCTCCGCCGAGGCCGAACCGGTCAATGGAATCGCCAGGCCGTCGGAACCATCGAGTTGCGCCGGCAAGACCCCGTAAGGATGATCGGCGTCGGTGTAGTCCAGGTAGACCCACCGATCGCCCGTCCTGATCCGCACCAGCGCGTAGCCGAAGGTCTGGGGCGAGGGGCAGTCGAGGTCGAAGCCGTTGTATTCCATCGAGCGCGTGAGCACCAGTTGAGGCTCGAGGTTCAGGGCGCGGGCCAGTGCCAGGGCGATGCCCACCCGGTCGCCCTCTCCGGCCGAAGCCGCCATGCTGGCCGGGGAGCTGAGCAACAGGGCCGATGCGCCGGGACGTACCCGCTCGAGAATTACCCGGTGCATCGCCCGCGCCAGGTCGTCGGGACGGCTGGTCGGTGCCTGGGCCCGGATCGCATCGAGCATCGCCGGCAGGGGGTCGTCGAGACGCAGGCGTCCGACCAGGGCGCCGCGGTAGAGTCGCCCCACGGTCGCCCAGTCCAGGCCCAGGCCCAGCCGCAAGTGCGGCGTGAATTCCAGGCGGTTGGGCACGAAGGGTTCGATGTACTGCCGAGGCATCTCCCGGGCCGTCCAGGAGCGTACGCGCATGCCGTCGATCACCTCGTCGGTACGCTCGAGTCCTTCGACGTTGCCACAGGCCTCGACCGGCAGGTCGGCGTCGTGCACGACCACGAAACGGCTCAGGACGTAGTCGCGGTCGTCGCCCTGGAAAAGGAAGACCGTGCGATTGTCCAGGGCTCCGGGCAGGGCCTCGAGGGGAGGCGTGTAGCGCCTCCAGACGTATTCGATCGAGTCGCCCGGCGCCAGTCCGGGCAGGGAGACCGGACGTCGCGTGCCGGGCGCCACGTCGACCACCTTTCCGTCGGGTTTGTGCAGGCGGATGGCCTCGATGATGCCGCCGGGCAAGACTTGCAGTTCCCCTTCGTGCTCCACGCCGGCCCGGGTGTAGACCCCGTGGATGCCCTGGTAGAGTTCGGTCTGCCCGCCCTTGCGATCGATCAGGGTGGCGGCGATGTCGGCCAGCAGCGCCGAATCGGTGTTCGGACCGGGACGTTGCGCCCGCTCCAGGACGGAGGCGGCATCCACCAGCCAGGGGCGCAGGCGATCGGGGATGCCCCGGTAGGGCAACACGTCGCGCAGACTCAGCCGCTGCGGTTCGTAGAGCAACGCCCGCTCGATCGCCTCGGTCGCCGCATCCTCCTGGCCGAGCTGGGCCAGGATCCCGGCTCGCTCCATCTCCACCCAGCCCGAGTCGGGAAACAGGCGGGCGGCGTGGGCCAGGGTGTCGAGCGCCGGCTCCAGGCGCCCCGCGTCTTGCAGCGTGCGCGCCTTGCCCAGCCAGGCTCCCGAGGTGGTTTCCCGTAGATCGAGAATCGTATTCCAGGCTTCGAGCGCCTGTTCGGTCAGACCCTGCTGGTGGAGCAGGCGGGGCCAGGCCAGATCGAGGGGGTGTCGTGCGAAGCTCCGCTCGAGCAGGGCGTGCAGCCGGTCCGCATTGCCCCGGGCCCGCCAGTAGCTGATTTCCGCGTCGAGCAGGTCGCCTCTGACCGGCGAGGCGAGTCGAGCCCGCGTGATCAGATCTTCGGCCTCGGTGTACCACTGACGCTCCATGGCGAGCTGGTAGAGCAGCAGCAGGGCGTCGGGATGATCGGGACTGTGCTCGAGGGCCTGCTCGGCGGCCCGCCGCGCCTGGTCCGTGCGGCCCGCACCGCGATCCATCTGGGCCAGCAGCAGTCGGGCGATCAGAAGCTCGGGGTCGGCTTCGAGGGCCTGTTCGATCAGGGTCCGGCCCCGTGCAAGATCTTCGGCCGGTGCGGCACCGGTCTCCGCCTTGAAGAAAAACTCGCCGAGGGCCAGGGTGAACAACGCCGCGTCGGGCCACCGCTCGTTGGCGACCTGCAGCATCGCTCCCACCTCGCGGTCCAGTCCGCGGGCCTTGAGCCACCAGGCGGCGGCCATGAAGCGTGCCGGAGATGGCGGCAGGACGCCGCTGAACGCCGCATCGGTCTGCACCGGCATCGGCGCCACCCGGACCCGGCCCTCGATGGCGGCCGCGACCGGAACCGGCCGTGGCGGCGGGCCGGAGATCGTTTCGAGGGTCACCGCGAGAGGTCCCATCGACGGTGCCGTGGCGAGCTTGATCATCAGCCGATGCCGGCCGGGTTCGAAGCGCGCTTCGAGGGCGATGGCATGGGGCGGCCGCTTTCGCCATCGATCCACCCGTGCCACCGGCTGGCCATCGATGAACACCTCGAAGGAAGTGTTGGCATCGACCCGTACCCGGACCGTCGACTTCGTCGCGACAGTCAGGTCGGTCAGCGCGTAACTCGCGGCTCCCTCGCGCAAGGGGTAGGGCAGGACCACGCGGCCGTCGGCGAAGGAGACATCGAGGCGACGGGGCGGCAGATTCCCCGGACCGCTTTCGTCCGTCGGGTCGAGGTCGCCGCTGTCGGGAGGGAAACTCTGGTCGAGGGCCAGCGAGGGAATGCGCCCGTAGGGACCGAGCAGCGTCCAGTTTTCCACGCGCCCGCCGCTTTCCACCAACCGCCGATAGGCCAGCAGGGGCTGCTCGGAGCGGGCGAGCACGTCGGCCAGGCCGAGCAGCGCCAGGGAACGGACCTCGGGATCGCGGGTCGGCGTCTGCCCATCGACGATCGCCTCGAGCAAGCTTCGGACGCCGAGTCCTCCGTCCGTACTGCGGGAGGCGAGCACCAGGATCCGGGCCAGGGCCGCGGCGGCCATCGGCGTATCGGCTCTCGAACGCAGGGCTCCGGCCAGGCTCGCCAGGGCCAGGTCGAAGTCTCCCCGGGCTTCGGCGAGAGCTGCGCGGCCGATCGCGCAGTCCAGATCATCGGGATGCTCTTCGAGGCAGGCGGCGAGCTGCTCTTCGGCCAGATCGTGGTGGCCGTCGAGCAGAGCCTGCCAGCCCGGCTCGGCAATCGCCGCGCCGTGGGCCGGGAAGGGGACCGCGCCGAAGAGCAGGGCCAGGATCAGCACTGGCGAGAAGGCGGCGGGAAAGCCGTTCATGGCCACTCCACGACGATGCGCTGAGAG
>JALTMS010000333.1 GCA_027001345.1 Acidobacteriota bacterium
AGGACAGCACCCGAGCCTGCCGCGGGCCGACCATCCGGGTGGAGAGAGCATCGAAGATCGAAGAATGGGGGTTGCCGATGATGTCGGAAGACACCCGCTCTTCCTCGGTGTACTCGAGCACGTCGCGCAGCGGACCCGCCGCGGCCTCCGCCATCGCGGCGTTGATCTCCTCGGCGGAGGTCTCCCGGCCCAGCTCGACGACCAAGTCGACCACCGAGCCGTCGGGCACCGGCACCCGCACCGCCATCCCGTCGAGCTTGCCCGCCAGAACGGGCAGCACCTTGCCCACCGCCCGAGCCGCGCCGGTGGTGGTGGGGATGATGTTCAGCGCCGCGGCGCGGGCCCGGCGATGATCCTTGTGGGGCACATCGGCCAGGCGCTGGTCGTTGGTGTAGGCGTGGACGGTGGTCATGAAGCCGCGCTCGATACCGAAGCTGTCATTGAGCACCTTGGCCACGGGAGCCAGGCAGTTGGTGGTGCATGATGCATTGGAAACGATGCGATGGGTCGGGCAGAGCACGTCGTCGTTGACGCCCAGCACCACGATCGCATCGACCTCGTCCTTCGGTGGAACGGTGAGAATCACCCGACCGGCCCCCGCCTCCAGGTGGCGCTGAATCTTCTCCCGCGTGCGGAAGACGCCGGTGGCCTCGATGACCAGGTCGATCTCCTGCTGCTTCCAGGGCAGGGTGGCGGGATCGCGCTCCTGGGTCAGCCTGACCTTCTTCCCGTCGATCATCAGCGCATCGTCGGCGTAGTCGATCGGCCGGGTGAAGGGCCCCATCACCGTGTCGTACTTGAGCAGGTAGGCCAGCATGCGCGGATCGTAGAGATCGTTGATCGCCACCACGTCCATGTCGTCGCGGTGAGTCATGATGCGGAAGACCGCGCGACCGATGCGCCCGAAGCCGTTGATCGCGACTCTCATGCCACACCTCCGCTCAGCACACCGTCCATCTCGGCCGCCTTCTCCACCAGGTCGATCAGCCGCAGGGAATAGGCCCAGCTATTGTCGAACCAGGCGATCACCTTGCCCAGGTTGCTGCCTTCCTGAACCATCGTTCCCAGAGAGTCGAAGACCGACGAGTAGGGGCAGTTTTCCACGTCGCTGGAGACGATGGGATCTTCCATGAACTCGACGATCCCCTCGAAGGGCCCGGAGGCGGCGGTGCGCATCACCTCGTTGATCCCGCCCCGGGTCAGCCGCTGTCCAGCCCAGAAGGTCATGTCGACGATCGAGCCGTTGGGCACCGGCACCCGCAGGGAAGACGAGTGGAAGCGACCGGCCAGCTCGGGCAGCACCTCGTCGAGCACCGCCGCGGCGTTGGTCTCCGAAGGAACGATGTTTTCCGCCGCGGCGCGGGACGAGCGCAGGTCGTAGCCCGGCACGTCCGCCAGGCGCTGGGCACTGGTGTAGGCATGGGTCGTGGTCAGGTGAACCCGCTCGAGGCCGAAGGCCCCATCGAGCACCTTGAGCACCGGCGCCGCGCAGTGGGCGGTGCACGACGCATTGGAGATGATCTTGTGCGCGGGCCCGAGCATGTGGTCGTTGACCCCGAAGACGATCGAGACGTCGGGCTTCTCCACCGGCGGGCAGCAGAGAAAGACCCGCCGGGCTCCCCGTTCCAGATGCCGCTCGCACTCCGCCCGCGAACGCGGTCGACCGACCGCCTCCACCACGTAGTCCACCCCGTAGGCGGACCAGTCCACCTCACCCGGATCCCGCGCCGAGAGCAGTGGAATCTCCTTGCCCCAGGTGTAGAGGTGGCCGTCGCGGTACGTCAGCTCGTCGGGAAAGCGACCGAGGATCGTGTCGTACTTGAGCAGATAGGTCAGAGCCTCGTGATCGGCGATGTCGCTGATCGCGCCGATGCGAAACTCGTCGGACCTCGAGAGGATTCGAAAGATGTTTCGGCCGATTCTCCCGAATCCCATCAGGCCGATGGATACTGGACCACTGGCACCTGGCATCGTGTCACCCCGTGATTGTCCGCTCTGTTTCCGGCGGCGCTCATTCTACTCCTTATTTCCGTGCTAAGGTGCGGCAAGTCGCGCGGGGAGGGGCGGGAGGAGCCCGCGGGAGAGGAACCCGAAGGATGCGGGGTACCATCTGGCGCCTTGTGCTGCTCACGGCTCTGCTGGCGATCTACCCCGCCGCCATGCTCGCCTTCCATTTTCTCTCTCCGGCCCGCGCCGGCAGCGAGATCGAAGTCGATCTCGACCTGCGCGCCGAGATCCTCCACGACGGCCCCGAACTGCGGCTCGAAACCTGGCTGCTGGTGGACAATCGCAGCCTCGAGGCCCTCGAAATCGAGCAGGTGGTACTCGACGTCTTCGACCAGCAGCAACCGGAACTCTCGCTGATCCTCGCCCGCGCGTCGCTGCGTACGATGACCGGCTCGGCCGGCCGCCTGCGTCCGAGCGAGCGGCGGGAGGTCGGGCCGATCCACCTCGAACTCCCCCCGGGAGCGACCCGCCGGCACTTGCAGGTCAGCGTGACCCTGCGCTCGACCGATGGCGGTCGCCCCAGAGAGGTGCACCAAGGTATCGAAGTGTGGATCGACGGGGCGGGTCCGGCGCCGGAGAAGGTCCCGGACTAGCTTCCCCGACCCTCGAGGCGATCGAGACGCTCGAGGGCCCGCTGCACCAGCCGATCCCGACGGGGGTAGACCCGGCGCGCCGCCTCGAGATGCTCGCGAGCCGCGCGGTAGTAGCCCAGATCCATCAGCACCTGGGCCAGCGAGGCCCGATGGCGCTGGTTGCAGGGATCGGCCTCGACGGCCTTCTCGAGGTAATCCCGCGCCCGCTCGAGATCCCGGTCGGTACGGGCAGCGGCACCGAGGGCCTGCCAGGCCATGTCCACCTCGGGATCGAGTTCGGTGGCCCGCAACAGGTGCTGGCGGCCCTCCTCCAGCCGCCCCACCCGTCCGAGAGCCAGGCCGTAGGCCAGGTGGATGTCCGCGTTGTCGGAATCGAGCCCCAGGGCCCGTTCGAACAGGGGCAGGGCCTCGGCCGCCCTGCCGTCCTGGCTGAGATCGACGGCGATCTCGTAGAAGGTCTCGGAGCGGGGAATCTCGGGGACCCCCGAAGGGAGCACTCCCACCCCCAGGGCGATCACCGCCGGCGCCAGGTCGATCAGGCGTACGGCAGGCAGACCCAGAGCGGCGACGGCGATCATCAGCGGCAGGGCGGGCACCCGGTAGCGTCCGGTGGGAAAGAAGACGACCCCCGCCAGCAGCACGCCGCCGATCACGATCAGCGGCAACCAGGGCACCCGGCGCCGACGCGAGAGCGCGGCCAGGCCGGCGACGAAGGCGGGCAGGATCAGCAGGAAGGGCCAGCCCGGGGGCCAGAGCAGCACCGCCATCAGCGGCGACTCGTCGCGCACGTCGTAGGGGTTGCGATTGCGGCCGATCTCCCGCACCGAAATGCTGGCCGCCGCCTTGCGCAGCATGTCCCCGGTCCAGGCCAGGGGTTCGGAAGCGATGTACCCGATCCCCTCGCCGAAGAACCAGGCCGACTCCGCCGCCCGACTCTTCGCCCCTCCCTCGCAGCGCGGGCGCTCGACCAGGTGTCCCCAGCGGGTGCCGGGACGGATACCCACCGTCGCGGGATAGTCCGGGTTGTTGCCGATCCAGAAGTTCACCCCACCGTTCCAGGAAATCGGCACCAGCTCCGGTTCGTAGGTCTGGTTGCGGATCGTCACCGGAGCGATGGGAATCGCGGCGCACAGTGCCAGCACCAGCGCCGGCAACAGGCCCTCCCGACGCCAGACCCAGAGCAGGGCGCCGGCACCGGCGAAGACCAACGCCGGCAGCATCAGCCCGAGCAGGCCGAGCACGATCCCGGCGATCACCATCCGTCCGTAGACGCCGACGCCATCGCCCCCGCTCTTCCAGCTCAGCAGCAGCAGCCAGAGCAGCACGAGCAGCGTGGCCGGCGAGGCGGGCAGCAGCTCACCGTCGAAGTAGACCAGGCTGCCGGCCAGCGCCATCGCCGCTCCGGCCGCCAGGGCCGAGCGGCGCGAGCCGCCCCACAGGCGGACCAGCAGCACCAGCAGCACCGCCCCGAGAGCACCGAACAGGGCCTGCAAGCAGCGCACCGCCAGGGGCGAGGGTCCGCCCACCAGGGCATAGACCCCGCGCAACATCCAGGGATAGAGCGGAGGTTGCCAGTAGGGCTCGGCGGGATCCCCGTTGACGGCGATGCGGTGATAGGTGGCCGAGTCGAGCACCAGGCGCTGGTAGTAGATCGCATCGGCGGAGGTCAGCACGAAGACCAGCCGCAGGGCCAGGGCCAGGGCGAAGACCCCCACGATCCAGTAGACGAAACGCCGGCTCTCGCTTCTCCGTTCCAACGGCGGCCTCCTCGCTGCGGGAGAGACTATCGCGAGAAAGTCCGAATTGACAGGCTCGGGGCGGCGCAGTACCTTGGCGGTCCGATGAATACCAGCCGGCGCCATCTGCATCGTCATCATCGCCATCCCGACCGGGGACGGCCGCTGGTGTAGTTTGCGCTGAACAAACGTGACACACCCCGCGCGCCGGCCCCAGGCCGGCGTTTTCGCGTCCTGGGGGCGCGGGGGTGCCGGCAGGTCCGGCCCGGGGGCTTCCCTGGAGAGCCCACCATGGCCACCCCCGCCCAACTTC
>JALTMS010000334.1:0-2795 GCA_027001345.1 Acidobacteriota bacterium
CTCGTCCACCAGAGCTTCGAGACTCGTCGATCCCACGCGGTTGACGGGAGCCCGGGTCAGGCCCGCGGCCAGGCGATCTGCCAGGCTGCGATCCTCCTCGCCGCCGAGCAGGACCAGCCGGCAGCCCCCATCGATCAGCATCTGGGCCAGGGTCTCGATCCAGCGGGGGGAACTCCGCCGCGCGGGATCCCCTGCTCCCAGGACCAGGCCCACCCGGGCCTGGCCGGTGAGGGCGGGCCCGGTGATCGGTTGCCACCCGGCCAGTGGGCGGCCGAGGGCCTCGGCGCAGGTCAGCCGCCGCAGATCGGTCATGTGGACCCGGCCGGCGGGACGGGCATCGACAGCGGCCAGCAGGTAGGCCGCCCAGGTCCCGCGGGTCAGGCGCTCGCGGGAGGGGCTGATCCAGGGGCCCCAAACCGCTTCCCCGGCGATCGCGGTGGCCAGCAGGGCCCCCGCATGGTGATAGCCGAGGTTGACCAGCGTATCGCCGGGGCGGGCCAGGGGGGCGGCGAGCTCCGCGGCCCGGGTGCGAGCGCCGGGGTCATCGGCCCGACAGGCCGCCTCGAGTTCCAGCAGAGGCGCGTCGGGCACCGCCACGCACTCCACCGCGCCGGGAACCAGCAGCCGAGCCAGGGCGAGCAAGTGTTCGCGCACCACCAGGCGCACAGCCACGCCCTGGCGCACCAGCCCCTCGAGCGCCGGCAGCGTCTGGGCCAGATCCCCCATCCGTTCGAGTTCGAGCAGCACCATGCGCGACGACACCTTCATCCTCCCGTGAGCAAGAACGAACGCTCTCGGAGAACCTAGGGCGTCACTCCGGCCGGGTCGAATCGCCGGGCGAGGTATGATCCCTTCCTACTCGTGAGCCCTTCGGCCGAGGAGACCATGACTTCACCGACCGCCACGCTCGATATCGACTCGCCCATCGGAAGGTTGCGCATCACCTGCGATGAGCGGACTGTGCTCGGGATCGCCTTCGACCCGCCGGATCGGACGGTGCCGGTGCCGGATGGCGCCGCCGGACGGCTGGCCCGACGAACTGCCGACCAGCTCGAGGAATACTTCGCCGGCCGCCGCAGGAGCTTCGACCTGCCCCTGGCCCTGGGGGGCACCCGTTTCCAGCAGCGAGTGTGGCAGGCGCTGACAGAGATCCCTTTCGGCAGCACCTGGACCTATCGGGACCTGGCCCGTCGCATCGGCTCTCCCGGCGCCGCCCGGGCGGTCGGCGCGGCCAACGGCAACAACCCTCTGCCCCTGGTGGTCCCCTGTCATCGGGTGATCGGCGCCGATGGCAGCCTGACCGGCTACGGCGGCGGCATCGAGCGCAAGCAGTGGCTGCTGCGCCACGAAGGGGTGCTCTGTCCGCTGTTCGTCGATCCGGCCGATCAGCGGCGGTAGACCTGCCGCAGTCGCCGCACCGACGGATCGCTCCCTCCATCGACCTCGACCGATTCGAGCAGGGTCAGCCCGGCCTCTTCCAGGCGCGTGAGTTCCTTGGTGGTCAGCGGCCAGGGCGGCCCCTCGACAATCTCGTCGACCTCGCGCAGGCGGCAGACCAGCAGCAGACGACCGCCCCGGCCCACCAGCTCCGCGACACGATCGATCGCCTCGGGACGCATTTCCGCGGGCAGCGCTTGCAGGGTGTAGACCTCGATCACCAGATCGAAGGCTCCGCGCCACGCAGCGGGCAGCCGGAAGAGGTCGGCCACCTGGTAGTCGACCTCAGTGGCCGGAAAGCGCCGGCGGCACCACTCGATCGCCGTCGGCGCCAGGTCGAAGGCGGTGACCCGCCAGCCCCGGCGCGCCACTTCCTCGGCGTCGTCGCCCAGCCCACAGCCCACCACCACCGCCCGTCGTCCGGCGCCCGGTTCATCGTGCGCATCGAGCCACTCGAGCAGGGGCGCCTTGGGCTGGAGTTCGGCCCACGGCACCCGGGACGGGTCACCCTCCGCCTGCCGGTAGAGCGGCTCGAACCACTCGGTCCCCTCCCGCCCGGAGGGCCCTGCGTTCCGTTCGCCGCCTTCTGACCGATCGCCCATCGCTCGCTCCTCTCATCGACCTGCTGGATGTGGCATGGTATAGCAAGCAGCGCCGCCTCGGTGGGCGGCTCCGAGGAGGCTGGGTGTGGCGGGCCGCAAGCGTTTTCGCGTCGTGTTTCACAGCCAAGGCAAGATCTACGAACTCTTCGTCAAGGCGGTCTCCTCGGCGGAGATCTTCGGCTTCGTCGCCCTCGAGGGCATCGTCTTCGGCGAGAAGAACCAGGTGGTGGTCGATCCTTCCGAGGAAAGCCTGAAGAACGAATTCCGTGACGTGGAGCGCTGCCTGGTGCCCCTGCATGCGGTGATCCGAATCGACGAGGTGAGCTGCGAGGGGATCAGCCGCATCGTTCCCGGCGGCAAGCAAGGAGCGGTCGCTCCGTTCCCGACTCCGATCTACACCCCGCCTCCCGAAGGAAAGTAGGATGGGCTGCGGCTGCCTGCTGGTGCTGATCGCCACCGCCTTTCCGCGGCTGGTGATCGTGCTCCTCGTGCTGTTCAGCAACTGGTTCGGTCGCGCTTTCGGCGGGATGCTGATCCCGATCCTCGGTTTCTTCTTCCTGCCCTACACCCTGCTGTGGACCAGCGTGGTCTACAACGTCTACGGCGAGTGGGGCTTGTGGCAGATCCTGCTGCTGATCGTCGCCCTGGCGCTGGACTTCGGCCACCTCGGCGGCGCCCACGCCAGCCGACGCCATTCCTGAAACGCCCGCGTACCCGTTGTGCTCCTGCCCTTACGCAGGAGCACAACGGGTACGC
>JALTMS010000334.1:2805-4601 GCA_027001345.1 Acidobacteriota bacterium
TACGCAGGAGCGGCCGGGCGGAACGTGGGGGCGCGGTAGGCCAGGGTGATGACGGTCAGGGAGCTGGCGGGCATCAGCACCGCGGCGAGCAGGGGATTGATCTGGCCCGCCATGGCCAGGGCGGCGGCGAGCAAGTTGTAGGCCAGCGAGAAGGCCAGACCGATGCGGATCACACGCAGGGTGCGCCGGGCTCCATCGACCACTTCCACCAGCGGCGCGACCCCTTCCCGGCTGAGATAGACATCGGCGGCAGCCATCGCCGCCTCGGCTCCCGAGTGCACCGCGATGCCCACGCCGGCGGTCGCCAGAGCCGCTGCATCGTTGACCCCGTCACCGACCATCACCACCCGTTCGGGCTGAGGGTCCGACTCGACCACAGCCAGCTTCTGCTCGGGGAGCATGCCGCCCCGGCAATCCTCGTCGGGCAGGCCCAGTTGACGGCCGACCTGGCGCACCAGGGCCGGATGGTCACCGGACAGTAGACCCACCTGCCATCCGCGCCGTGCGAGAGCTTCCAGCGCCCGACGAGCGTCCTGCCGGATCGGATCACCCAGTCCGGCAGCCGCCACCACCGCACCGTCCAGCGCCACCAGCACCGGGGTCAGCCCCCGCTCGATCATCGCCTCGACCTGCTGCTGCTCGTCCGCCCCGAGGGGGCGCCCGATTTCTCCCGCGATGAAGCTCGGCGAACCGACGACCATCGGCCGCCCGTCGAGCCGCGCTCGCATCCCGCCTCCCATCACCTGCTCGATGGCCTCGACGCCCGGCTCCGAGGGCGCATCGAGGGCCTCGGCCAGGGCCAGGGCCACCGGGTGGTTCGAGGCCCGCTCGACGGTGGCGATGGCCGGACCCAGGCTCCGCTCTCCCCACCAGCTCAGCATCCGCATCCGTCCCTCGGTGACGGTGCCGGTCTTGTCGAGCCAGATGCGGCCGGGCCGGGCCAGGCGCTCGATGATGTCGGCACCCCGGAGCAAGATACCCTGGCCAGCGGCCCTGCCGATCGCAGCACTGACCGCCAGTGGCGTGGCCAGACCGAGGGCGCAGGGGCAACTGACGATCAGCAGTGCCACCGCGTGCTCGATCGCCGCCGAAGGGTTCTCCGGCTGCCACCACCACCAGAAGACCACCGTCAGCGCGGCGAGTACGAGCACCGCGGCGGTGAAAACCCCCGAGAGCCGGTCGGCCATCTGCACGATGGGCGCCTTGCGCCGCGAGAACTCCTCGACCATCGCCATCAACTGGCCGACCCGGGTCTGCTCGCCGGTGCGCTCGACCCGCACCGCCAGGCGCGAGCCCAGGTTGAGGGTGCCGGCAAAGACCTCGTCCCCGGTCGCCACCGCTGCCGGACGGGACTCGCCGGTCAGCAGCGCCAGGTCCAGGGCCGAGCTGCCCTCGACCACCACCCCATCGGCGGGCACCGTCTCGCCGGCGCGGACCTCCACCAGGCTGCCGGGAGTCAGGGCCTCGACGGGAACTTCGCGACTCGCCGCCCCCTCTCCCGGAGAGTCGAGCAACCGGGCGGTGCGCGGCGCGAGGGAGAAGAGCAGGCTTGCCGCATCGGCCGCCGACCGCTGGCGTCGTCGCTGGATGAAACGCCCCGCCAGCAGCAGGAAGATCAGCGCCGTCACTGACTCGAAGTAGACCTCTCCCGTTCCCCGCAGAGTGTTGACTGCCCCCCAGACGAAGCCGGCGGCGATGCCGATCGAAATCGGCAGGTCCATGTGCAGGGTCCGGGTCCGCCAGGCCGCCCAGGCTCCACGGAAGAACACACCACCGCCCCAGATCACCGCCGGCAG
>JALTMS010000335.1 GCA_027001345.1 Acidobacteriota bacterium
AAGTACATCAGAACGTCGGTCTCGGGTGTTTGGGGCAAGCGGACGAACCTCAACAACGTCGAGACGTGGGCCAAGGTGCCGTTCATAATCGACAGGGGCGCCGACTGGTACGGTGGAATCGGCACGGAACGCTCCAAGGGAACCAAGCTCGTGTCCCTGTCCGGAAGCCTCGTGAACAAGGGAGTGGTCGAAGTGCCGTTCGGCACGCCGCTGAGAAAAATCGTGTACGAAATAGGCGGCGGCTGCCCCGAGGGCAAGAAGGTGAAGGCGATACACTTCGGCGGGCCCATGGGAGGTTCCATACCTGCGGAGCTGCTCGATACCCCGCTTGACTTCGACGCGCTTGCGCAGCTAGGCGCCCCGATAGGAGCGGGGGCACTGATGGTGTTCGACGAAGACGCCAGCATGGTCGACGTTGGCAGTTACTTCGTAGGCTTTCTCGTCGACGAATCCTGCGGAAAGTGCGTCCCGTGCCGCGAGGGGTTGCGGCAGATGCAAAAGGTGATGGACAGATTGAGCAGGGGCGAAGGCAATCCTGAAGACCTGGCCCTTCTCGAGGAGATCTCGGAGGTTTCATCGGCCGCCTGCCTGTGCTCGCTCGGCAGGAGCGCCTGCGATCCATTGCAAAGCGCGCTGCGGTACTTCCGCGATGAGTTCACGGCGGCGGTGGAACGAAAGGCGCGGTGAGTCATGGAAACGGTGGAACTCGAAATAGACGGCAGAAAGGTTCGGGTGGCGCCGGCAACCACCGTACTGGATGCGGCGAAAGAGGCCGGAATATCCATACCCACCCTTTGCCATGCCGAGGGGCTCGAGCCTTTCGGCGCATGCCGGATGTGCACGGTGGAGGTGGAATCTGGCGGCAGAACGAAGTACGTCGTATCCTGCCTGTATCCGGTGGAGCAGGGGCTTGTCGTACGGACGAGGTCGGAAAAGGTCGACAAGATCCGCAAGCTGGTGCTGGAGTACCTTCTCGCGCGCGCACCCTACTCACGGGTGTTGAGGGATCTTGCAGCCGAGTATGGGGCGGATCCGAACCGCTTCGAAAGGGAAGGTTCTTTCTGCATCCTCTGCGGACTGTGCGTAAGGTACTGTGCCGAGGTCAAGGGCAAGTGCGTGGTGGGGTTCGTCGAAAACGGTCCTCGCCGAGAGATTGCCTTCGACCCGTACATGGCGGCAAGGGAATGCGAATCGTGCAAGGGGTGTTTCCCGCTTTGTCCCACCTCCTTCGCCCAGGCTGCCTATTTCCTCGCACTTGCACGGGAACACGAATCGGCCTCCTCCCGTGACGTCTCCGCTTCGGAAGTGGCCTGAGCCGCTCGTGTCTGGCCGGTGACAGGGAATGCCGGAGCCGAAGCAAAGCGTACCGTATCGAACTCGCGTCGGCACCAGCGCAAAAGGTCTGGTTGTAGAGTACCTGCGCGAAGAGCCGTTGATGATTACCATCGAAGACAAGCCGTACGCCGTGCTCATGCGAACGCCCGGCGGGGAGCGGGAGCTTGCCGCGGGGTTCTGCCTTGCGGAAGGCGTAATCGATTCCGCCGAAGACATCAGGGTCATCGGCCACGATCCGAACCTCGACGAAAACGTGGTTCACGTCTGGCTGGGGCAAGAGAGGGTGAAAAAGGCCAAGCGGATTCTCGTGCGCAGGGGATTCGTGTCGAGATCGAGCTGCGGCGTGTGCGGCAAGGAACTCATGGAAGACCTGCTCCAGGACCTGGAGCCCGTCCGAAAAGACACGACGATATCCGTTGAACGGGCATGGACCTGCATGGAATCGCTCGAGCGCCACCAGAAACTTTACGAAGATACCCGTTGCGCGCACGCTGCGGCCGTTTTCGATACCGGGGGCGTCCTGATGGGTTTTGCCGAGGACGTCGGTCGGCACAACGCCTTCGACAAGGTGTTGGGAAAGATTCTTCTCGGCGGCAAGTTGGGCGAGGCCGCAATCGCCGTGCTGTCTTCCAGAAACAGCTACGAGCTCGTGCAAAAGGCGGTCAGGGCTGGTATCCCTATAGTTCTGAGTTACTCGAGGCCGACGGCCATGGCGGTGGAGCTCGGCAGGAGCATGAACCTGACGCTTGCCTTCAGGTGCAACGGCGAACTCATGGTGGCATGCGGCGCGGACAGGCTCACCAATCCCGGTGTTTGATGGCCAACGCAAGGACGGAAAGACAGAAAGACCTGAAACGCGAGCGGATACTGAGGGCCGCGTGGAGGTTGATCCGCCACTACGGCTACCAGAAGACGACGATAGACGACATCGCGCGGGAGGCGGGCGTCGGCAAGGGAACGGTGTACAACTACTTCAGGTCGAAGCAGGAGATAATGCTGTCGCTGGCCGACCTTACGAACAGCCGCATCCTCGAGGAGGTGGAGCGGATTTCATCCGGCAAGGCAGGGCCCGCGGAGAGGTTGCGCAGGTGCATAATGCACAGGCTGCTGACATTGTTCGATCTGGTGCAGAAGTACCCGCACAGCCAGGACGTGATCGCATCGCTGCTTCCGGCGATCGTGGAAAGGCTGGAAAGTTACGTGGCAAGACACGGACGGCTGCTCGGGAAGATACTCGAGCAGGGATGTTCCCTCGGGATATTTGACTGCGACGATCCTCTGGCCACGGGTAGGCATCTTGCGGAGCTTTTCGAGTTCATGACGCCGCCGTACTACCGCTTCCGCTCGCGACAGCAGCTCGAGACCTTCGCCAATAGAACACTCGAGTTGATTCTAGCCGGGCTGAAAAAAAGACGCTGCTGACTACGAGACATCTGGATGCCTCATCGGCACTTGGTGCCGATGAAGGGGGGGGAGACCCCGGCGAGGGAGCTAGGTGCGCCCCACTCGCCGGGGGGAGGGTTCCAATCATCCTAACCGGCGTGGCCGGCGGAATATTCCCCGCGGCTGGAAAAACGTTTTTCGCCGGCTGGACGGTGCGGTCCTGTTGTGTCCCGCCTTGTCTACTGGAGCTCACAGATGCTGAACATGGTGGAACCGCCTTGGGGCTGGCAGTGCAACTGTATGTAGCTGCCGTTGCTGAAAAACGTCTCACAATCGCCGTCTGACTTGCAGACCTTGTCCCAGGGGAGGCAGTCGGGCCTGCACTCGGTAAGGTAGGATGAATCTGTGATGTTTTCGTTGATGCAGCACATGGTGCCCGGGGGACAATCGAGCTGGTCGTCGCAGCCGATTACTTTCCCGTCCAACGTTGCACATTGGCCTATGGGCAGGCAGGAAAAAAAGGACGGATTGCCTGCGTCGCCGAAGCAGCATTCCTGGGCCGGGCCGCACCTCGAATTCAGGCATACCACGCCTTCGGTGCCGCACACGCCGTAGATGCACGTCGAGCTTGCCTGGCAGGTGTTTCCACAGGAACCACAGTTGTACTTGTCGCTCGAGAGATCCCTGCACTCGCCTTCACAACAGCTCAGTCCTACCGAACACGTTGCGTTGCCGATACAGCCCGATGCCATGTCTTCGCAGGCCTCGCAACCGTCGCTTTCCACTCCGTTTGCGTCGCAAGAGCCCGGCAGGCACAGGCAAGTGAAGGAACCGGGTGCTTCCGGATCCCATGCGCATTCCTGGTTGAAAACGCACTGCACCCCGCAGGAGCCGCAATTTTCGTTGCTCCAGAGGGAAGTCTCGCATCCGTTCGAGGGATCTCCGTCGCAATCTTCCATTACCGTGTTTTGAACGTCTTGTATGCACGAAAGTATACACCTGCCTGCCTGGCAGGAATGCCGGCCGTGCGGTACGTCGCCCAGGCAGGCGTTTCTGCAGACACCGCAGTTGTCCATGTCGCTCAAGAGATACGACTCACAACCATCGCCCGGGTTGCCGTTGCAGTCGCCGAAGTCCGAATCGCACTCGAGCACGCAGGAGCCGTTCGAGCATCGCTCGCTGCCGTTCAGAACGCGCCCGGCGCACTCGTTCCCGCAGGCACCGCAGTTCAGATCGTCGCTTGTCGTATCGATACATACGGGTTCCATGGCGTTTGGGTATAGGCAGCAAGTCTCGCCCTTGGTGCAAATTTCTGTTCCGCAGTGGCACCTGCCGTCGTCACCGCAGTACTCGAACTCGTTGCAGTCCCGCTGTTCGCAAGGCCCGCCGAGGCATCGGCTTCCGGAACAGGTTCCCCTGCAAGGGTTTTCTGAAGTCACCCTGTCGCGGCACTGGCCGTTGTGGCAGCCGACCTCGACGATCTTCAACATTCCGTCCAGGCAGCATTCGAATTTGGCGCCGACACCGGCCTCGGCGGCCAGCTGGCGGCAGTTGGCTGCAATGGGTTTGGACATGAAGCCGTCGATGCAGTCGTTGCCGCAAAAGCCGCAGTTTGCCGGATCCGAGGTGGTGTCGGTCTCGCAGCCGTTTGAGTCGATTTGTTCCGAGTCGCAGTTGGCCCAGCCCTCCGTGCAGACGCATCGGGACAGTTGACAGAACGTGTTGGGCTCGTCGCAGCTGAAGCCGCACCTTCCGCAGTTTTCCCGGCTGGACGTCGTGTCCGTCTCGCAACCGTTTGAAGGGTCGTCGTCGCAGTCGGCGTACAGGCCCACGCACTCGACTATCTTGCAACGCGAGTCGATGCAG
>JALTMS010000336.1 GCA_027001345.1 Acidobacteriota bacterium
GCCCCGGGCGTCGACCACCGTGACCGCCAGGTCGACCAGTCGCACATCCACGCTGCCTACTCCAGCCGGACGCAGTGCCACGCTCGTCGTCAGCCGCCCGCCGTCCCGCAGCCGGGCGATGACATCCAGGGTCCGGGGGCCGAGCCGCTCGCCGGCATCGATCGTCAGTCGCCACGGAGGCTGCTGCAGAACTCCCATGATCTCGCCGTCGAGGCGCACTTCGATCTGTTCGATGGCATCGTCCTCGACTCCCATCGGAAGCAGGGAGACCACCGAGGGACCGAGCATCAGGTCCGTGGGCCGGGGGCGCAGGACCACGATGCGAGCCTCCTCGTCCTCGGCGGGCAGGCCGAGGGGAGACAGGGCGAGGAGGACGACGAACAGGGCCATCAGGCGCACGCGTGCGCCGATCGCCGGCGCCGGGCGACTGGTCGGCTGGGGGCTCATCACTTTCCCATCATACGGAGCTTTTCTTCGTCCTCCCATGTCGACTTTGCGGGGGCGGTGGGCACCACCGCGCCGAAGGCGGTAGCATCCACCGGGGCCTTTCCCTGGAGGTGAGTCTTGGGCGAAAGTATCGAGCAGCGAACCCGCCTCGAAGTCGATGACCTGCTCTGGCGCTGTCCGCGCGAGTGGCTCGAGTTCGAGACCACCGCGGACCTCGGCGCCTGCGAGGAGATCTTCGGTCAGCCGCGGGCCGTCGCCGCCCTGCGCCTGGCTCTGCGCCTGCGCTCGCGGGGCTACAACGTTTTCGTCGCCGGTCCCTCGGGCAGCGGTCGCACCCGCACCGTGCGGCGCATCCTGCGACAGGAGGCCGGTGGCGGCGCGGTGCCCGACGACCTGTGTTACGTGATGAACTTCGAGGACCTCAAGGCCCCGCGGCTGATTCGCCTGCCCGCGGGCAAGGGGCGGGTGCTGCGCGAGGCGATGGCCACCGCCGCCGATCGCTTTCGGCAGGGGGTCGCCGCTCTCAGGGCTTCGGGGGACCATCGCCGCCGGCGAGAATCGGTGGCCAAGGATCACCTCGAAGAGCAGACCACCCTGCTTTCCGAGTTTCAGGACGAGGTCAAGCAGGAGGGTTTCGCCCTGGTGGAGGTCAATCTCGGGCCCTACCGGCGTCACGAGATCGCGCCCCTGGTGGACGGGCAGCCGGTTCCGTTTCACGAGCTGGCGGCCCTGGTGCGCGACGGCAAGCTCGACGAGGCGGATGCCGGTCGCCTGCGCGAGCGTCATCCCGACCTCGCTGCCCGGCTCGCTCAGACGGCGGCCAAGTACCGGGCGATCGCCCGTGACCTCGAGCAGTCGCTCTCCGAGGCCGACAAGGACGCGGCTCGCCCCCTGGTCGACGAGGTGCTCGAGGAGATTCGTTCGGCTCTGGCCCTCGCCGAGGGGCTGCGTCCCCAGCTCGACGAGTACCTCGAGCAGGTCGGCCAGTACCTGGTCGCGGTTTTCCCGCTGCTCTTCGCGGCCGGCGAGCACGTCGCCTCCGACTCCGATTCGGTCGAGACGGCGATGCCCGATCCCCTTGCGGCCCTGCGGGTCAACGTGATCGTCGATCGCACCGGGCAGAAGGGCCTGCCGATCATCGAGGAGGCCAATCCCACCGCCGCGCGTCTGTTCGGCTTCATCGAGGTGCAGCGCACTCCGGAGGGCGAAGTGCGGGCCGACCTGGCAGGCATTCATGGCGGCGCGATGCACATGGCCGATGGCGGCTTCCTGCTGCTCAACGCCCACGACTTGCTGCAAGAGGACGGTGCCTGGGCCGGGCTCAAGCGCGTGCTGCGTACCGGCCGCCTGAGTGTGGCGGGCAACACCCCCGAGGGAGCCGCCCCACTGGTGCCCGAAGCGGCTCCGATCGACGCGACCGTGATCCTGGTCGGCACGCCCGCTCTACGGGAACTGGCCGCCGCCGAAGACGAGGAGTTCAGCAAGCTCTTCAAGGTCGTCTCGGTGTTCGAAGAGCGGGTTCCGGTTTCGCGGCCGGTGGTCTCTTCCTACGCCTGCTTTCTGGCCCACGTGATCCAGGAAGAGGAACTGCTGCCCCACGGTGCCGACGCGGTGGCGCGGATTCTCGAGACCATGGTCCGGGTGGCCGGGGGGCGGGGCAAGCTGGCCTCCCACCTGCGCCTGTTTACCGACCTGGCCCGGGAGTCCTCCCTGGTGGCCGCGGAGATGGGTAGCGACGTGGTGCATCGCGAGCATGTCGAACGGACCCTGCTCGACCGGCGACAACGTTCGGGATTTCTCTCCAGCCGGATCCTCGAATCGATCGACGAGGGGCTGCTGCTGCTCGACACCGAGGGTGCGGTCGTCGGTCAGATCAATGCTCTGGCGGTGGTCGAGACCAGCCTCGAGCGGCTGGGCTACCCGGTCCGGGTGACGGCCACCACCGCGGTGGGGCGTTCGGGGATCATCGATATTGAGCGGGAAGCCGAACTGTCGGGCGAGATCTACACCAAGGCGTCGCTGATCCTCGGCGGCTATCTGCGCTCGCGCTTCGCCCAGCGCCATCCTCTGGCGATCACCGCCAGCGTCTGCTTCGAACAGTCCTACGGCGGCGTGGAGGGCGACTCGGCTTCGAGTGCCGAACTGGCGGCCCTGCTCTCCTCCCTCGGTGGCGTCCCCCTGCGCCAGGATCTGGCGGTCACCGGGGCGGTGGACCAGCACGGCCACGTACTGGCGGTGGGCGGGATCAACGAAAAGGTCGAGGGCTTCTGGAAGGTCTGCCGCCAGCGAGGCCTGACCGGAACTCAGGGCGTGGTGATTCCCGCCTCCTCCCGCAAGGGCTTGCAGCTCCATCCCGAGGTG
Organism: Acidobacteriota bacterium; assembly: GCA_027001345.1. GTDB lineage: Bacteria > Acidobacteriota > Polarisedimenticolia > J045 > J045 > JALTMS01. The sequence continues at coordinate 2,809 of JALTMS010000336.1, forward strand.
GTGGAAGACGTGGAGGAAGGACGCTTTCACGTCTACGCCGTCGAGACCGTCGAGCAGCTCGTGGAACTGCTGATGGGGGTCCCGCTCGGCGAGGTGGACGAGGCGGGGCGGTGGGAAGCCGACAGCCTGGGAGCGCGCATCGCCGCCCGACTCGAAGAGATGGCTCGCATCCTGCAGGACTTCGGCGCCAACTGCGGCCAGTGAGGACGAGGAGGAGGACTCGTGGCGGTCAAGGCGGCAACGGTCACCCTGGGGTTGGGAGCCGTTTTCCTGGCGGCTTTTGCGGCAACCCAGGTAGCCCAGAGACCGGCTCAGAGCGTGGACTGGACCGAGATGGGCGAGGGGCCCACCGGCAGCGCGGCAGCCCCGGGGTCGGTGGGTGACTTGCAGGCTCAGATTCGGGAGATTCAGCGCCAGCTTCCCGGGGCGCCCGCTCTGGCTCTCGCCCGGCTCGAGGTGCCTGCCGCCGCCGACTTTTGTGGCCGCCCGATTCCCCTCGATCGGCCGGAGGTGCGTGAGGCCCTGGCCTACGAGCTGCTGCTGACCACCGGGCGACCGATGATGCCCATGCTCTGGATGCGTCGCTCGCCCTGGGTGCTGCCGATGATCGAGGAGAAGCTCGCGGCGGCCGGCCTGCCCGATGATCTGAAATACGTGGCGATGATCGAGTCCGACTTGCGGGAGACGGTGCGCTCGCCCGCCGGGGCGGAGGGCCTGTGGCAGTTCATGCGCGGCACCGCCCGCCGCTACGGTCTTCGGGTCGATCGTTATCTCGACCAGCGTCGTTCCCCCGAGAAGGCCACCGATGCCGCCATCGCCTATCTCGAGGATCTGCACCAGGAGTTCGGTGACTGGCTGTTGGCCGTCGCAGCCTACAACTCCGGCGAGAAGACCGTCCGGCGGGCCATCGAGGACGCCGGCAGTGACGACTACTTCAGCCTCTACCTGCCGGCGGAGACCCGGCGCTACGTCCCGCGCCTGCTCGCGGCCAAGCTGATCACCACGGCGCCGGAGAGCTACGGTCTGGTGCGCTTGATGCCCTATCACCATCCCCGCTATCGCATCGTCGAGGTGCGCGTGCAGCGCTCGCGCGCCGACTTGCGCAAGCTCGCCGCCGAGCACGGCCTGGACTACTCGGCGCTACGCCTGGCCAACCCCCAGATCCGTTCCTCGTGGCTGCCTCGCGGCACGCACCGCCTGCGAGTGCCGATCAGCAGCCAACCTCCTGCCGAAGACGGAGAACCGGGCTAGACCGAAGTTCCTAGCGAAGGGCCGGCGTTTCCAGCCGTAACCCACTGGTTTTTCCGGAGTTAGGCGAGTTCTGGCCGGTTCTTTCGTACCCATGTATTTGTTACCTAATACGCTTGCATTGGATAGGTACTGCGCCATAATGTGGCCATGTACATCGAGAGAGTACCCAATCGCAATTCTCCCCCTGCCGTTCTCTTGCGCGAGTCCTACCGTCAGGACGGTAAGGTTCGCAAGCGCACGCTGGCAAACCTGAGTTCCTGGCCCTACGAGCGCGTGGAAGCCCTGCGCACCGTGCTGCGCGGTGGCACAGCGGTCAAGGACCTGTCGGCGGCTTTTCAGGTCGAGCGCAGCCTGCCTCATGGACACGTCAGGGCCGTGCTGGGAGCCGTTCGGCGTTTGCGGTTGGACCGTATCGTTCACTCCAGGCGGTCACGGCATCGAGACCTCGTCGTGGCCATGATCGTGGCCCGGATCATCGCCCCGGCTTCCAAGCTGGCCACGGCCAAGGGACTCGAGCATGC
>JALTMS010000337.1:0-350 GCA_027001345.1 Acidobacteriota bacterium
GATATGCGGACGCTCAGTACTTCTTGGCCGGGTGTTACGAGATAGGCCAGGGGGTGAAACAGGACAGCGCCAAATCGGAGAAGTGGTATCGCAGGGCGGCACGCTCCGGCAACGCAGCCGCAGCAATGCTGTTGGGTGAGAGAACAGAAAGGGACCGGCCACGGGAGGCGCTCTTTTGGTACGAGCTGGCGGCCAAGAATGGGAACATAGATGCGTGGCTTCGCGTCGGGAGAACCATGCTCTACGGGGCCAGCGAAGGACGGGATGCGAAGGAAGGGTTGGCGTGGCTCGAGACGAGAGCGTGTGTGGGAAGCGCACGGGCGATGTATGAACTGGCAATGGCATTCTCG
>JALTMS010000337.1:360-2561 GCA_027001345.1 Acidobacteriota bacterium
CTCCAGTGGGCTGTGCTGGCGCGGCGTGGGGGCGACTTGAGGGCAAAGGAGATCGAGAGGAAACTGCGAGCATTGGTGCCACCGGAAGACGGCGGGCGGATAGACGAGTGGGCTGCGTCTTGGCGGCCGATCGCCGTGAGACAGGATGTCCCACCGAAGCGCGTGGATTGTTTGGATTCCGCTGGTAGCTCTGGGCAGTAGCGGCCCACTGGAACATGGCGGCGCAATCGATTTTATGGGTAGAAGGGACGGTCAAGAACTGGAGCTATGGTGTGTTAGAGGGTGAGGTAGGCGCTGGGATCAGCTTCAGCGGCAGGAGCTACCACGGCGGCAATCACGTCACCGACACAGGTTTCCGCTACGATGCCATGGGCCGCACGATCCGCTATCCGCGACAGGTCGACACGGCGGCCTCGGACCCGCTGGTGCAGGCGGCGATGTGGTCCGACGGCGGCCGGCTCATGAGTTTCTTCCAGGGCGAGCCGAACAGCGGCGAGGCACCCTCCGAGCAATACCTCTACGATGCAGGCGGCCTGCGCTTGGTGCGCCTGCCCCTGGGCCGGGACGGCAAGGCGAGGGTTTCGGTGCGGGATGTCTCCGGCCAGACCGCGGCGGAGTACGTCGACGAGCCGGGCAGCGAGGGAATGAGTCTCGAGCGGGAGTTGGTCTGCGGCTTCAGCCGGCTGCTCGTCGAGCGGCACCCCTCGGCGGGCACGCCGGCGCACTCCGCCTCCTCGAGTCTCTACAGCAGCGGCTCGTACAGCCTCGACCTGACCGATAGCGCCAGAGGCACCTCCTTCGACGTGGACATTCAGACCGAATTCGCTCGCTATATTCAGAACGTGCCCTTTCCCGCGAGTTGCGGCAGCCAGGGTGTCGGCGGGAGGGATGCGAAGGAAGGATTCCATCAGTGAAAGCGCAAAGGGGGGGCCGGGGGGAAGCGGGTTGTGGTCGGAATGGGGATCAAGATCATTCTCGATGAGATAACCGCCGACCAAGAGCGAACCAGGAGCCTGCGCGGTAGAAACTCCTGCGTAGTTTCTTGGTAGAATAGCTCCTGCCCGCTTCATTCCGCCCCATCCTGATCGACCGCAGCTGTTTCCGCCCGATTCGCGATTGGCTGCCCGGTGCCCTCCGCATCGGAGCTGGTAGAGCTTGAACTGGCAGGCCACTTCCGTCGAGATCGTCTTCAACGCCATCATGCGCTCGAGAGGACACAATTTCTCGGTGTGGCGTCCTACGAGAGGACGGACAAGCGCCGCGGCCACGCCAACGGTAGCCTTGATCGAGAACTCTGCACCTGGTGAGAACTTGAGCTTGGAGATACGCACGATCTGATCCTCGATGCTCGCTACGAAAAGATCCGCCATGGTGGCCAGATGCTTTCCTGTGCCGTCTTGATTGCGCTTGGCGTCACCATCGAGGGGCACGACTCAGCCGGAGGACTCGGCGCTGACGCTGTTCTACGGGCTGGTCGCCTTCGGCCAGATCAAGCTGCGGCGCATCACCGGCTATAAGCACGTCGCTCGAGTCCTCGTCTCGAAACAGGAAGATGCGGCCTGGTCAGGTGTTAGCATGAACCACCTCGAGTGGAGGTTGCGCCATTTCCTTTTTCCACGAGAAGCGGGACACAACCGAAGCAGAGGTCGACGTGCTGGTCGTCGGGGCCGGGCCTGCGGGATCGACCCTCGCGTGGCGGTTGGCCCGCAAGGGCTACCGGGTGCGTCTGGTGGATCGGGCCGTCTTTCCCCGTTTCAAACCCTGCGGCGAGTTCGTCAGCCCCGAGTGCCTTCCGCTACTCGACGAAGTCGGTGTGCTCGAGCCGATGCTCGCCGCTGGGGCCCACCGGGTCGGCGGCATGCGTCTGCTCGGCTGGGGCTTCGAGGTCGAAGGTCGATACGGAAAGGTGGACCCGACGGCCGGTCCGAGCTGGGGCCTGGCCCTGAGGCGTGAAATCTTCGACAAGATCCTGCTCGACCGCGCTGTGGCGCAAGAGGGCGTCGAGGTGATCGAGGGGCTGCGGATCGGCCACCTGCTGCGCGACGTGCAGGGACGCATCGCCGGGGCGGCGGGGATCGATCGCCGGGGCCGGGAGGTCGAGTTCAGGGCGCGTTTCACCGTGGGTGCCGACGGCATGCGCTCGCGGGTCGCGCGCGATCTGGGGCTCGTCAGGCCGTCGAGCTGGCTCAGGCGCCACGCGC
>JALTMS010000337.1:2571-4579 GCA_027001345.1 Acidobacteriota bacterium
CGCTGGTTGCTCGCTACGAGGGCGTCACCGCCCGCGACAGCGGCGAAGTCCATCTCTTCGACGGTGGCTATTTCGCTGCCTGCGGCGTGGACCAGGGGTTGTTCACCCTCAATCTCGTCGTTTCCAGCGACAGCCTCGAAGGGGGTGACCTGGAGGGTGTCCTCGATACGCGGGTGGCGAGTCATCCGACCATCGGGCCCCGGCTGGCGGGTGCCCGCCGGGTGGGTCCTGTCCGCGCCGTCGGGCCGCTGGCCTTCACCACCCGGCGGCAAGTGGTACCGGGTGCCGCCCTGGTGGGGGATGCCTGCGGCTACGTCGATCCGATGACGGGGGAGGGCATCTCCTTCGCTCTGCGGGGCGCGGCGTGGCTGGCCGAAGTCCTGGGTGATGCGCTCGAGCGGACGGCGGTCCCCGGTCCCCGAGAGCTGGCGTCCTATCCGCGGCAACGGCGGCGGGAGATCGGTTTTCGCCTGCGACAGGCCAGCGGCTTGCAGCGGGCGATCCGGCATCCCCGGCTGGTGCGGGCGACCCTGGCCCTGCTGGCCCACCGGCCGGCAGTGATGGACCTGCTGGTCGAGCGTACAGGCGGGATGGCCCCCCGCCGGGCGGTGCGGGGTCCCGGACCCTGGCTGCGGGCCCTGGCCGGTGGCTGATCGGGCGGGCCTTTCTTGCTTGCGGGACATAACTTTGCCCCGGTAGTGCTGCCCGCGGGAGGCAGCCACCGGGAGGAGAGATGAGCCGAGCATGGGCTGCTGCCCTGGTCTTTGCTGGGGGCGTCGTGGCCGGTCAAGGGGCCGAGGCGCCGCAGGTGGTTCAGGAGCCACGGGTGCCTTTCGGAGTGATCATCGCCGAACAGGCACGGGCATCGTTCACACTGCGCGGAGCCGGGGCGCGGGCTGCCGGCATGGGTGGCGCCTTCACCGCGGTGGCCGATGATGCCACGGCGGCTTCCTTCAATCCGGCAGGTCTGGCCCAGCTTCGGCTGCCGGAGATCTCGGTGGTCTATTCGAACCAGCAACTCGAAGACCGCTACACCGGGTTCATCTCCTTTGGTGAGACGCCGCCTCTGCGCCTGACCGACTCGTCGGATACCTTCAGTCGCGACGGGCTGAACTTCGTCTCCGCCACATTGCCGTTTCGCATGGCGGGCAAGCACTGGGCGGTGCAACTCTCCGAACAGCGGATGGTGAACTTCGACTACGACGCGGTGTTCACGTTCTTTGGTGATCAGGCCGATGGCAGCGCTCGCCTGGCCTCGATCGTCCAGAGCAGCCAGCAGTCGGGTTCGATCAAGGCGCGCACGGTCTCCCTGGCCCTCGAAGTGACCGATCGCACGCTGCTCGGCGTGGCCTACAACAGTTGGGACGGGCAGTGGGACTTCACCAGCTACAATGCCAGGTCGTTGATCGACTCGCCCGATGAGCCGATCTTCTTCGGCTACACCCAGGCTTCCCGACTGCGGGCGCAGAATCTCGATCTCGGACTCTTGCTGCGCTACACCCACTTTCGCGTAGGCGTGCGTTATCGGCGCAGCTTCGAGGCCTCCTACTCGTTTTCCGGCGACACGGTGAGCAATCTTCCGCTGAGCATCACCTCCCTGCCGCCGATCGATACCCGTCTTCACTGGCCGAGTTCGCTCAACATCGGCGTCAGCCTGCAACTCTCGGACCGCTGGCTGATGGCGCTCGACTGGGGTCGGACCGACTGGAAAGAGATGACCTTCGACCCCGGTGACAAGGTGCAGACCGGCTTCTTCGATCTGCTGCGAGTCGGCGAGACCACCGCCGGCGTCAGCTCCGACTGGCGTATCGGCAGCGAGTATCTCTTCTTTGTCGGCGATGCGGTGGTGCCAGTACGTGCCGGAGTCTTTCGCGAACCCCGTCCCTCGCGCGATCTGGTCACCCGGGAGCGTCTCGTGCGGCGCGGTTTTTCCGTCGGTGCGGGGATCAAGTGGAAGACCATCGCCGCGGACCTGACCGTCTCGCGCACCCGCGCCAGTGCCGAGGTC
>JALTMS010000338.1 GCA_027001345.1 Acidobacteriota bacterium
GAACTCGTTCGGAAGATCCACGGGAGTTGCGGTAGGAGCAGGCATACCGCCTGATCCCCCGTTTCGACACCACGCGCAACCCGACTCGGTAGAAATTTCGGGTTCCAGGTACTAGCTCGGTCATCTGGTAGACGCTGCGTCGCCGGCGGTACTCCGCGATGCTGCGCACCCGGCGGTCGTCCTGGACCCGGTCCAGCATCCCCCAGGCATGGAGCTGGTCCAGCATGGCCAGGGCCGCATCCTCTCCCGCTGGCAGCGGCGGCTCCCCCACCAGGTCGGCCGCCGAGAGCTGCAACCGGCTGCGCTCCCGCTCGGCGTCGAAGGCGGCCAGCACCGCGAGGTAGCCGTGCCGCTTGTCCGACTGGGTGAAGGCGAAGAGGCGCAGGCGCCGATCGTCGGTGGGGCGAGGCATGGCGGCGATGGTATCTGCTTGCGGGCCTCAGGTCTGGCAGACCGGACAGCTTGGCTGCTGGATTGCGTCAGCATCGAGGATCTCCACCACCCTGTCTTCCGGCCATTTCTCTGCGCGCCGCGACAGCCGAAAGCCGGCGTCGAGGAATGGGCTGGCGTCGCCTCGCCACGTGAGCAGCCGTGGCGCCCGGTCACCGCGCAGGCCGTGCAGCACCTCCTCGACTGCCATCACCGCCGTTCGGGACGCGTGGACCGCGCCGAAGGGCACGTATCGCCCGCCGCAGCCGGCCTGGTCCTTGAGGAAGTCCTGTCCACCAGCCGCGAGGTGCGCCCTGTTGTCGTCGAGCTTGCCGGTGTCGGGATCACGAACCAGGCATTCGAAGCACCCTGCCTTTGGCGGGTGTGTTCTCAAGACGTGGGAGGCCAGGCCGTAGGCTTCGAGCCAGGCATGCACCACCGTGGCTGGTGCGCGCCCCTGATACGCTGCGAGGTTGATCGCCTGCGCTCCCGAGGGTCTGTCGACTGCGACCACTGCGGCGTCGAAGTCCGACAGATCGAGCGTGCCCTGGGCCAGGGCGCCTTCGATGCTGGTGGCGACTGGAACGGCCTGGACTCCGGGGAGCCAGGTCATGAGCGACATGGCGAGCTGACCGGCCTTGCCCAGGTAGGGCTTGCCGATGCCAAGCACGTGTCGAAAGGCGTTTTCTGGCGTGTGGATGTCGGGATCGACCAGGGTGAGGTGACCGACCCCGGAACGGGCGAGATCCTGCACGATCGCCCCTCCGACGGATCCACATCCGATGACGAGCACCTTGGTGGGCTTGAGCTTCAAGTCTGCACCTCCGCGTTCGCGGAAGAAGTCGAAATCCCAGTTGTTTGCGTTGAGGATTCGAACCCGTCGCCTGCCGCTGCCCTTGAGCAAGGGGTGGCCCTTCACCCTACGTTCGACGAACTGGACGCCGAGCAGCAGGGGTAGACTGTTCTCCCGGGGGAGCTGGAAGATCACGTGTCGGAATCGCCTGCCATGCGGAGAGATGAGCTTGGACAGCGCCTTGCGCGTCTCCGCTGACGCGAGCGATAGCAGGCGCTTGCGAACCTGATCGACGGTCATGCCGCCGGCGGGGGGCAGCGGCAGGTGGCCCTGCCGGAGAGGCACCAGCACTGCGTCCATACCATCGGGGGCGGGGCGAAGGACTCGGAGCACATCCCCGGTCCAGGCCAGTGCAGTGGGAGAAGAAACCAGCGGAGCCTCCACCAGCACCTGAGTATCGCTGCGCTGGCTCCAGTAGACACCATACTCCGCCATGATGTCTGGCCACGGCCGCTCGTGAAGTGCATGGTCGAGCAGCGCCCGTGTCCGATCCAGGCAGTGCTCGACCACCCTTGCCGGGTTGGTGTGGTCGACCAGCGCGTCGTTGTCGTCCTGCCAGCACAGCACGCGATTCCGAAGCAGCGGAGGACAGGACGTCAAGCCCTCCTCCAGGATCTCGACGTGGGGCAGCCGGAACGGGAAGCCTGGCGCCAATGTGATCCGGATGCGCACATCCCCGGCGTCGGTGTCGAGCTGTCCCTCGGCGCAGTCTCCGACCGGGGTGTCCACCGCCGTGACCGCGCTGATCCGGTCGTCGAGTCCCTGGAGCAGCTCGACGAGCATCAGGCGTAGTGGCCAGTCGAGCGCACCGCGGGGCCAGCGGCCGCGGCCGCCGCGATCGCCTTGCTGTCCGGAATCGGGAAGTCGTCGCCAAGGTGCGGCCGAAGGTCCCGGCAGGCTTCCACCACATTGCGGCGGCTAGCGGCTGACACCAGCGCGTCATGGAAGGCGTCGAGCTTCTTCTTGAATACCTGCATCTGCTTGTCCGACATGCGGTTGAAGGGGTCATCATGGGGTGCCGCCGGCAGCGGCGTCCGGAGCCGGGGGCCAGCCGTCGTCTCCTGGAAATTGGACAACATGTGCCCCACCAGCTCCTTGAGCGCCCCGAGGTCGTCGTCGGTGCGCTTCTGGCTGAGCTTGTCGATGGAGGAGTGCGGTTGGAACCACAGGTAAGCGGCACAGGTCAGTCCGATCCCCTTGGGTGCGCCTTCACCGGAGGCTGGGAAGCTGGTGTCCTTCCAGCGCTTGAGGTAGCGGATGACGCGCCGATACTGCTGACGGTCGTCCGCATCGTCGAAGCGCCCGTCGATGGCGGCGATCAGCCCCTCGAAGTCCGACGGCTCCCAGAACTTCTTGTCCGTGCTCGATCCGGGGAAGCCCTTGGCGAGCAGCGGTACCCTCCGGCCATCGGCCGGGCTGGCATAGACCGCGAAGTCGACGTGGTAGGCGTCTTCTCCGCCTTCGGTGTACTGCACGGTGACACACGGCCGCTTGATCTCGGCTTCGTGGGGGTGGGCGCCGAGGATCTCGTGAACCCACTGCTTGACCTGCACGGGACCAAGCTGTTGGGGGTCGACGTTGAACAGCAGCGCCACGTCGATGTCGTAGTCCCGCCCCCCCGTGGGCTTGATGCCGGTCCCCATGCGGTAGCTGCCCTGGTTTCGATGTTCAAAGGTGGGAACCCTCTCGCCCTTGAAGCGTTGCTTGAGTCCCTTCCGGAGCTTGTCGAGCAGCAGGTCGCGCTTTTGCTTCAGGACCCTGTTCTCGTCGAGGTTGACGAGCTTGATGGTCTCGTGGAACTTGATGAACTGGGTCTGGATTGACGGCATGGGGTCCCCCTTCATGGATGGAAAGCGGTGGATGGCGAGCTGCGCAGGGTGATAAGCACCGGCACGGGCAGGTCAACACCGTCGACGAGGCGTCTCCATGTCCAGCACCAGGATACCTGCCAGGACGAAGATCCTGCTCGCTGGCCGAGCCGCCGGACGTTGCGAATACAGCGGCTGCAACGAAGAGCTGACCGAGGACCAGTTGACTCGACGTACCGACCACTTCGGAGCCTTCGCCCACATCGTGGCGGACAAGCCCGGTGGCCCTCGGGGGGACGTTGTCCGTTCCCCTCAACTGGCCAACGACATCGACAACCTGATGCTGCTTTGCCAGAAGCACCACAAGCTCATCGATGGTGCCAATTGGCGGAACTACTCGGAATCGCTGCTGCGGGAGATGAAGGCCGAGCACGAGAAGCGGGTGCGGGAACTGGCCAGCTACCAGGGCGAACATCGTACCCACCTGCTCCTGGTGGAAGGCGGGATCGGTGCTCGTGCGGGCTGGGTGTCGCGGGAAGCGGCTGCGAGGGCGGCCCTTCCTTTGTACGCCCAGGACAAGACCTCCGTCGCGTTCAGTCAATCCCGCATCCAGGATGGGGAGGATCTCTTCTGGCGGACCGGGGTCACCGAGATCGAGCGTGGCGTGGCTGATGTGCACCGGCTTTTCAAGGAACGCAAGATCGGCCACGTCTCCGTCTTCGCCCTTGCGCCCATCCCGTTGTTGATATGGCTGGGCTACCGGCTGGGTGACACCTACCCCGGCGAAGCATTCCAGAAGCGCCGCACCCCCGACTCCTGGTGTTGGGAAGCAGGCGGCGACGACCTCGGCTTTCATCTGGCGCCCGACGACTTCGACCCGGGCACCGGACCGGCGATCCTGGCGCTGGACATCAGCGGACCGATGTCCGTTCCCGGCCACCTTCGACGCCTCCCCGTGCTGCGCCTTGGGGTGTCGGCACCCGCCCTCGACATTGTCCGGACCAGGCAGCAGGTGGAGTCCTTCAAGCACCATGTGCGGCTGGCCATGACCCGACTCGGTGGGTGTCGGGAGATCCTTGTGATCGCGGCGCTGCCCAACTCGCTGGCCGTGGAGTTCGGACGGGTGCAACTCCCCAAGGTGCACCCACCGATGGTCATCTACGACCGGTACGAGGGTCGCGGTGGTCTCTCCCCGGTCATCACCCTGCACGGCGGCGAGGCGAGCCTCGCGGGGTGACTTGCCCGATGTCGGGCACGGGTAGCCGGTGGCCACCGCCCCATCGGGCTGGCCGTGGTAGAATCCGCCGCCCATGCCCGGTCCAGGGCGGTCCGGCAGCCAGGCTCGTCCCCCGAAGGATGCGCGATGAGTTCCCCATCCTCCAGCGAACGCCACGCCTTCTACGCCGCCGCCCTGGTGGGCCTGCGCGCCCTCGACCGCCGCGAGCGCAGCCCCCGGCGCTTCGGCCCCGACGCCGACACCCGCTGGG
>JALTMS010000339.1:0-5000 GCA_027001345.1 Acidobacteriota bacterium
GTCGCACCCAGCACTGCCAGCACGAGAAATGCAAGTGTCAGCCGCTGCATCATGGTCTCACCGGACGAGCTGCGCGAGCTGCTTGAGCATGTCGTCGGCGGCCCGAATCGAACGGGAGTTGAGTTCGTAGGCTCGCTGGGCCGAAATCATGTCCACCAGCTCGGTGACGATGTTGACGTTCGATGTTTCGAGGAATCCCTGGCTCACCTCGCCCAGTCCGTCCTGACCAGGGGTTCCCTGCAGCGGATTGCCGCTGGCCACCGTGTAGACGAAGAGGTTGTTGCCCACGCTCTGGAGGCCCGCAGGGTTGATGAAATAGGACAGCTCGATGTTGCCGATCTGACTGACCGTCTCGTCCGACAGCCGGGCGGTCACCGTGCCGTCACGCCCGATGGTGATGCCCTTGGCATCCTGGGGTACGGTGATCGGCGGGTCGAGTTGGTAACCGAGAGCGTTGACCACATTGCCGTTTTCGTCGATGGAGAACGAGCCATCACGAGTGTAGGCCTGCGTCCCGTCGGGGCGGATGACCGAGAAGAAGCCGGTGCCTTCGATCACCAGGTCGAGGGGATTGTCCGTCGGCTTGAAAGTGCCCTGCTCGAAGATGCGCTTGATCGCGGCGGTTCGAGTTCCCAGACCGACCTGAATGCCGGTCGGCAGGTTGGTCGACGAACTCGAAGCCGTTCCAGGGGCGTTGAGCGTCTGGTAAAGCAGGTCCTGAAACTCGGCCCGGGAGCGTTTGAAACCGGTGGTGTTGACATTCGCCAGGTTGTTGGCGACCACGTCCATGTTGGTCTGCTGAGCTGCCATTCCGGCAGCGGCGGTCCAGAGCGATCTTTCCATGCGCGTGCCTCCTGAGGCATTTGCGGTGGGGCTACTTCACCCCAGCCAGTTCGAGGGCCTTGCGGGCCACGGTGTTGGCGGTGGACTGAACCACGCGCTGCTGCATTTCGAACATCCGTTGAGCGGCCACCATGGAGACCAGCTCGGTGGTGGGCTGCACGGCCGAGTCTTCGATGAAGCCCTGAACGACCCGGATCGAGTCCCTCTCGAGGGGTCGGACGGGCCCCAGCGGCCGCCAGAGGGTGTCGCCGTCTCGTGCCAGAGTGGACATCGGCGCGGAGGCGATGCCGAGCCGCGCCACCACCTCGTCGTCGACCGTCAAGGTCCCGTCGGGACCGATGTCCAGCCGACCCTCCGGCAGAGTGATCGGCTTGCCCCGATCGTCGAGGAGCCGCATCCCGTGCATCGTGGCCAGTGCGCCCTCGGCGTCACGGGTCAGGCTGCCCGCCCGGGTCAGACGCTCGCCACCGGGTGTCATCACCCGGAACCACCCCGGCCCTTCGAGGGCCAGGTCGAGGGGGTTGCCCGTCGCCCGCATCGGCCCGGGTCGATCGGACCGCCAGTTCCCCGCCAGGGCCACGGATCGCGCCGCCGGACGGGCGCCTCCCGGCGCGACATCCGCCAGGCGCTGGTCCAGGTAGGAAGAAAAGAGAGGCCGTTCGGGGGTGTAGGCGGGCGTCTTGGCGTTCGCCAGATTGTGGGTCACCACCTCGAGATTCTTCTCGGCGGCGATCATCCCGGAGGCTCCGGTGTAGAGCTCTGGGGACACTGTCTCCTCGCTAAGCGATCCCCTTGCGGCCGAGCGCCGCGGGAACGACATCCTTCTTTCGTCAGACCTGTTGCAAGTTTCGTTCCGCTTCCTTCGGGTCCCCGCCGTCGGTAGCTGCTTCCCGCTCCGCCGTCTGCGAGGAAATTCTTTCCGCCACCGGAGGCATTTCTTGCCGCCTCAGGCGGAGCACGACTTCCGGCAGCAGGCGCTCGACCTCCACGATGACCGTCTCGCCCTCTCGCACCGGAGCTTCGATACGAGCCGACAGACGCTCGCCCCCGAGGCGTATGACGATCCGCCGACTGGAGACGATCCGCTCGACCACCGCCCGATAGCGTCCGCCGACTTTCAGCGCGGGCAACATGAGCTATCCCGCGACCCGAGCCCGAAACTCCGAGAGTCTCTCGCGCAGTGCCGCCTCGGCGAGCAGTTCTTTGCGTTCGGTCTGCTCGATCAGCTCCGACAGGTGCCCGGCAGGAGCCGGTGACGGCTCGGCGGGACGTCCTCCGGCCTCCGCCGGTCGCCCGGACCGGCCGCGCCGCGCGGCGGGTTGCTTGCGACGACGCCCCGCGGGAACGCCCCGGGCGAGGACCATCAACGAGACGAGGATCAGCACATTGAAGATCAGTTGAAGCAGCAGGAAGTCACGCATGATCAGATCACCTCCAGCATCGAATCGGACATCAGTTCGCGCACGCGAAAGGCGAAACGCCCATCGACCACGACCAGATCCCCGACGGCGTAGGGCCGATCCTGCACGTAGAGCGTCACCACGTCGTCTCCGTCCGGACCGATCGGCACTGCGTCACCGATTCGCACTTGCAGCACCTTCTCCAGCTCCCAGTTCAGCCGACCGAGGCGGACCTCGATCGGCAACTCGAGGCGGTCGAGCATGCTGATCTTGGCCATCTCGCCGAGGCGGTAGGCGTCGCCCGGCTGAGCCGCCGTGGTGGCACCCAGGTTGGAATCGACCATGCGGGTCGCACCGTCATCGACATCCGGAATGTTCTTGGTCTCGTCGTTCATCAGCTCGCCTTCTCCTGGGCCGGCACCGGTGGTGCTCCCGTCAAATCACTGACCTCGAAGATGCGCTCGCGGCCCTGCCGATTGAGAGTGCCCTCGGCAAGCAGCTCGCCGTTGAAGCGCAGGGCCAGGCCCTCGTGCTCGAGCACGTCGAGCTGCAACACCTGCCCGGGAGCCAGTCGCTGCAGATCGGCCAGAGTGGCGCGAGCCCCCTGGATCACGGGCTCGACGCGAATCGGTACTCGTACCAACGCGGCTTGCAACTCTTCGGGGAGAGGCCCGGGATCTCCCCGCCGACGGTCGGCAACCAGCCGGTGAATCAGCACAGGAGTCAGCAGCAGCCGGCAGGTGGCATCTCCATGAGGTGTGGTCATCACGAACTCTGCGGCAGCCAGGGTGCCGCCCCGAGTGGCCAGGCGGCCGAAGATCGGATCGCGATCGAGCCCCCCGCCTTGCAGCGGCGCCAGCGCCGTCTGCTTGTCGAGATGCCGCGCCATGCGACGCATCGCCTCGGCAAGCAGCCGCTTCTCGACGTTGGAAAGCGACCGCGCCCCCTGCGGCACGGCTCCGTCCCCACCCTGCACGCGGTCGAGGATCGACAGGGCGAGTTCGGGCTGAAGGGTGATCCCACCTACCGGCTCCTCGTGACTGTCGAGCAACACACCGAGCGGTTCACCGGGCGCCAGGGTGCCGAGGACCGTCGTTGCGGGCTGCTGGGAGATGCCCGTAAAGCGTCCCTTGACCGGCTTGTCGGCAATCAGCAGCAGGCTGAGCACCTCGGCCAGCGACTTGGCCAACTTCTCACACGCTGCCTGCACCAGGGCCAGACGATCGCCCGCCAGTACCAGCGGCGCCCGCAGGTCGTAGAGAGTTTCGCGCTCCAGGGCAGGCTGTTCGGCTTCGGAGTCGAAGGAGGAAAGTAGGGCATCCACCTCGTCCTGGCTGAGCAGGCGGCTCATTGTTCACCCTCCGCAGCCGGTTGCTCGAGCCGCTGAACCAGACAACGCGGCGGACCCGGCAGGTCCTTCGACTGCTCTTCCCGCCGTCGTATGTGACGGGCCAGAGCCAGTAACTTGCGGCTGCGGCGGGACGCCCGGAGAACTCTGGCCTTCAGTTTCACGTTCATGGGGTGCACTCCGGCAAGGTCAGTCGATCACCCACCCGCGCGCGCAACCTCGACACGGCGCGGGTGTGGATCTGACAGACTCGCGATTCGGTGACCGACAGCACCTCTCCGATCTCTTTGAGGGTCAGTCCCTTCTCGTAGTAGAGGCTGAGCACCAAGCGCTCTCTTTCGGGCAGGTTCTCGACCTCCTCGACGAGCAGCGCCTTCTTTTCCTTCTCTTCCACGCGACCGAGGGGATCGAGGCCCGGGTCTGCCGGATCACGACCTTCCTCGTCGACTCCCGGCAGCGCGCCGAGGCGAACACCGCGGGCCTGCATGTAGAGATCCTGCAGCTCCTCGATCGTGATCTGCAGCTCCTCGGCCACCTCTTCGTCCGTCGCCGGTCGCCGCTGCCGCTTCTCCACCGCCGCGATCGCCTGCTCGAGTTTCCGCGCCGCACGACGCAGCGAGCGTGGAGCCCAGTCGCGCCCCCGCACACCATCGAGGATCGCTCCTCGAATCCGAGACTCGGCGTAGGTCTTGAACCGCACGTTGTGCGCCGGATCGAAGCGGTCGACCGCCTCCATCAGGCCGAGCAGTCCATCTCCCACCAAGTCGTCGAAATCCACCGGCCCCGCGAGGCGGGATCCGATCCGGTGAGCCAGGTACTTGACCAGCGGCGCATGAGCCAGGAGCAACTTCTCGCGCTCCACCGATCCCGCCACGCAGGCCTCGGGGGTCCACTCGGCAGCAGGATCGACCAGGGGCGAGTCGTGACCGACGGTCTTCCCTTTTTCAGTGCATGAGTTGTGCAGGCCTTTCATCGCTCCTCCAGCCATCGTCGACGGCTCCTCTCATGCGTCCTTCCACCCGCGAAGTGATCGTTGCGGCCAGTTCCTCGAAACAGCGACTGGCCGGAGCAAACGGATTCGACAGCACCACCGCCCGCTGACGTCGCGCGGCTTCGGCCACCGCCTCGTCCCGCGCAATCCAGCCATCGAAGTCCACCACCCGGCCGAGGAATTTCTTGGCTGCCGTGGCGAGACGGTGGTGGACCCGCTGCGCCTCGTCCTCGCTGCGCGCTCCATTGACCACCAGTCCGACCTCCCGTGTGAGCCGATGCCGCAGCGCGACCTTGAGCGAGGCATAGGCATCGACCAGAGCGGTCGGCTCGGGCCAGGTCACCAGCAGCACCCGATCGGCCAGCAACAACATCCGTGTCACCTGGTCGCTGATTCCTGCGGCAGTGTCGATCAGCAA